>JBAPRR010000386.1:0-3855 GCA_049281195.1 Acidimicrobiales bacterium | reverse complement strand
GCCGCGGGGAGGACCTCTCCGTCGACCACCATGACCGGGTCGCGCACGAGGATGTGATCGGGCTGGCTGTGCGGTCCCCAGCAGGGCCAGGTGCGACCCTTCACCGCACGCCGCCATCCGGTCATCTGCGCCACCAGAGGTGGGCCCCACAGATTCATGTCGCCGGCCAGAACCGCCGGTGTCTCGATCCTGGTGAGCCAACGCCTGAGCTCTGCGAATTGAATGGGAGACCCACGAGAAAGGTGCGACATATGGGTCCCGACAAACGCCACGGGTCCAGCTTCGGTTGCGACATCCACTCGGAGGGCGCCCCGGGTGGCGTTGTCGTACCTGAGGTGGCGCAACGTCATGGAGTCGGTCGAAAGCACTGGCAGCCTCGACAGGACCGCCACATTGAACGACCCGCGTTCTGACCCTGATCCGTGCGGCCACCTACGATCGTCCGGCCAGGTGGGGCTGGTCGTCCCTGTGATCACCTTGCGCGCGGCTCGTGTGTTGTCCGGCAACACCACCCTCGGACCGTCGAGACGCCTCGAGGTGGGCTTCCACTTGTTGTCGGGATGGGGATGCTGACCCGACAGCCGGCCCTTCGCCGTCAACATCTCGTAGGACTCGTAGCCGAGCTCGGCTGAGATCAGGTCGGTCATGGACTTTCGCCCCTCCGGCCTCCAAGACTCCTGGAGGACGATGACGTCGGCGTCGAACGAACGGCACGCCTTGACGACGTCGAAGGGTCTGCCCCACCCGTCGACTCCTCCGTGGGCGTTGAAACTTGCGACGACCACCTGGGCTCGAGGGCTGGAAGACACGAACTGTGGAGCGTAGCTGCCACCGCGGCGGGTCCAATAAGGTGGCCTGGTGCTCGCGGAAACCCCCATCGACCCAATGTCGGTGCAGCTGACGACCCCGTATGCGATGGTTGCCGCCGCATGTTGAGCGCGAGGTGACGAGCAGCGAGGTGACCGGGGGCGAAGAGACTCCGCTCCTGGCAGGCCGGGGGCACACGATCGAGCCTGGTGCGCCAGACAGCATCGGCTCGGAAGGTCTTCCCGACGGTCTCGGCGCCAATGCGGAGACCATCGACAAGCTGCTGGAGGTGGCCGGCGTCACCAAACGCAAGAGCCTTTACCGGTCTGTATTCGCCACTGTGCTCGATCTGGTCGAAGCGGACACTGACACGCTCGATCTGAAGATCGCCGCTGCAGCACTGGCGGAGATGGCCGAAGCCTTCCGAGTCTTCATGCCTTACCGGGACGCAAGAAAGGCCACGTTCTTCGGATCGGCGCGGACCTTGCCTGAGGATCCGCTCTACATCCAGGCACGCAGGCTCGCCGCGAAACTCTCGACACAAGGCTGGATGGTGGTCACAGGCGCCGGTCCAGGGATTATGGCTGCCGCCATGGAGGGGGCGGGACGGGAACGCTCTCTCGGAGTGAACATCCGCCTGCCCCACGAGCAGGGCGCGAACGAGTTCATCGCGCAGGATCCCAAGCTCGTCGAGATGCGGTACTTCTTCACCCGCAAGCTCATGCTCATCAAGGAGTCCCAGGGATACGCGGTCCTACCGGGCGGGTTCGGCACCCAGGACGAAGCCTTCGAGCTCTTGACGTTGCTGCAAACCGGCAAGGCGCAGCCGGCGCCGCTGGTTCTTCTCGACGTCCACGAGGGCAACTACTGGGAAGCGTGGAGCCGGTTCGTTCATAACGATCTAGAAGCCCGAGGCCTCATCTCACCCGAAGATCATGCGCTTTACAAGGTCACGACGCATATCGACGAAGCGGCCGAGGAGATCCTCGGTTTCTATAGGAACTACCACTCGTGTCGTTGGGTAGGCGACCTGTTCGTTATCCGCCTTCAGCACGCGCCGAGCGCTGAGCAGCTGGCCGATCTGACCCGCAACTTCGACGACATCATCGTCGAGGGCAGGATCCGTGTGACGAAGCCTTTGGCACCGGAACGCTCCGGCAACGACAACTTGGAGTTACCGCGCATTGCGTTTCGATTCGATCGGATCCATTTCGGTCGCCTGCGGATGTTGATCGACGCATTAAACGCTCTTGTGGATTGAGTTCTTACGCCGACCGGTTGGGTTTGACCCTGCAACCAACGATGCCGCCCACAGGGGCGGCATCGTTGTTACAGATTGTCGTGATGCTTGCCGCCTAGTTCGCGACAGGCGCGGGCTCTTAGCTGGTGTAAGTCACCAGCAATGTGCCCGGGTAGCTCTTGGTGTTCTTCTTGTTCGAAAGACCGAACGTGAGCTGCGTGCCAGCTGAACCGCCATCTGTGCAGATACCAGCTTTGTCGCCGGCCGGAAGAGTGAAGAACGTCTGTCCGTCGATCGTGATGTTCGCGTTCGCAGTTCCCTTGTTGGTCAGCTTGAACGAGGTGAAGTCGGTGCAATTTCCGCCAGAGGTGTCCTCTTGGGCGTCAATCGCATTCGGGCTGTAAACGGCGCTCGCACCATTTCCGACAATTTTGACCTTGGGCGTGGATCCCTGCGGCTGTGCTGCCGAAGTGATCGAAACCACGCGAACGTTCGGCCTCGTCGACGCTCCTGCCGGCACGCCCAATCCGACGATCGGAAGACCGATCAAAGACATGACCGCCAGTCGATTGATTACTTTTCGCACGAACTACCTCCTGCTATCGCTTCGAGCGAAGTTCCCCGCCACTTTGACGCCCCCGCCCTTGACTCGAAGGAGCAGCTTAGGTCGGGTTCCGTCGATCCCTCCATTTGTCGGTCTCGACGGCCCCCGACGCTAAACGGAGCCCCCGCAGGATCATTAAAGGGGTCCCAGTTGAAAATCTTGCCGGGTCGCTCTGAGAAGCGACTGGGGTGCCGAAGATAGAGCGAAAACACAGGCAAAACAGAGGATACCGAAAGGATCCGTTTCAGAAGCGCCAACCCGTCGACCTGGTCGAGGAACTCAGATCCCGAAGGGCGAACTCGTCAGTCGCTCAGCACCGGCCGCAGAATCGACGCAGCCTTTGCGACTGATCTTCTGGCACGAGCGAGCTTCTTCTCCTCCGCGAGGATCGCCGGGTCGGGTTGGCCCGATTCGCGAGCAGAAGACAGGGCCGAACGCAGCCGGTCGGTGATGAGATCGTCTAACTGCTCTCCGATGGACTCGAGCTTGTCGACGATGGCGGCGATTTCGTCTGGGTCGTTCGTCATCGCCTGCGAACGCTAATAGGACGATCGAGAGAGCGTTCTTCAGGTTTCTGTGGATCCCCGTAGGAAGAGAGTCGTCCCTGAGCACGATTGGTATGCGGAAAGAGATCACCAGCAAAAAGAACATCGGCAACAAGAGGACGAGGAGAGCTGCTCCGAATATGGCAAGAACCGCGCCATTTCGGGTGAAGATCCCGACGAACAACAAACAAACCGCAACAGCCATGGGAATCGCTATAGCGAATACCGCGAACCGGACCGGATTGGGTCCGTTGTAACGAACTTCGTTCACGCTGACGTCTCCGAGCTAGTAGCAGCCAACTAGTGGACAGGACCCATCGTCTGATCGGGTGACCACCATGCCAGTGGTCCGGTCGGACCCTGATGCTCGAGCACCCAGTTGTACATCTCGGTGGCCATGAACCCCTGCGGGGTCATCAAAAGATTCGAAGCATCGCGATCCGTTGTCGAGACCACGGGAATGTGTCGGAGGCGAGGGCTGAGACCGCTCTGTTGAACGAACCGATCGATCTTGAAGCGTCTTTCGGTGATGTCCCAAACTTCGGGCATCCATCCCTTCAGACCACCATTAGTGCCCACGACGCATCGGTAGAACATTCCGACACCGGCTATTGCAGAGACCGGGATTCGCTTGAAACCAAAGGCAGTCGGGATATGTA
>JBAPRR010000385.1:0-4784 GCA_049281195.1 Acidimicrobiales bacterium | reverse complement strand
GGCATAACCAACATGACGTTCCCCCAAGCGAACCGCCTGGCCGCCCAGCACGATGTCGTCATGGTCGGCTACCGCGGCGTCGACGGCTCTTCGGTGCTGAACTGTCCCGAGGTGACAGCGGCGCTCGAGAACTACGGGGACTACCTCGGCAAAGCGTCGCTGAGCGAGTACTCAGAGGCCTTCGCCGCGTGCTCGAAGCGGCTTGAGCGATCCGGCGTTGACCTCGCGGGCTACACGATGGAGGAGCAGGCCGCCGACATCAATGCCGCTCGCGTCGCGCTCGGCTACAAGCGCATCGACCTGCTCAGCGAGAGCGCCGGGACCCGTCTCGCGATGATCTACCAGTGGGCGTACCCGAACAGTGTCGACCGCTCGGTGATGGTCGGGGTCAACCCGCCCGGGAACTTCGTGTACAGCGGAGCCGAGATCGATCAGGGGATCGTGCGTTACTCGGCGCTGTGTGCGAAGCAGCCTTCCTGCCGCGCCCGCACCGCAAACCTCGCCGCGAGCATGAAGCACACTGCGGCGCACATGCCGAGCAGTTGGTTATCCCTGCCGATCGAGCCGGGCAACGTCCTGGTCGGGACGTTCGTCGGGCTCACGTATTCGACCGCGCAGGCTTCGGAGCTGTCCGGGCCGACGACTCTCGACTCGTGGATCTCCGCCGCGCAGGGCGACTCGAGCGGCCTGTGGTTTCTATCGATGATGGCCCATTTCGTCCTCCCCCAGTCGTTCGTCTGGGGCGAGTTTGCAAGCATCGGGATGGCCGACGCGCAACCCGTCGAGCGCTATTACAGCTCCGGCGCCGACCGGGGCTCGATCATCGGCAATCCCCTCGCGGAGTTCCTGTGGGGGGCAGGAGGCCTTGTGCACGCTTGGCCGGCCAATCCGGGTGAGAACCAGTACACCAGCGTGCAGAACTCGAGCGTCCCGACGCTGCTCATTGGCGGGACGCTCGACTTCGAAACGCCGGCCCAGAACGCCACGAAGGAGCTGCTGCCGCACCTATCCAACGGGCATCAGGTCATCCTGTCCGGGCTCGGGCACGTGGACGACTTCTGGTACTACGAGCCGAAATCCAGCACGCAGTTGCTGACCAAGTTCTACGCCACCGGCCAGGTTGACACGTCCCGCTACACCCCGAACGTCGTCAGCTTCACCACACCGCAATCGCAGACAGGGATTGCCAAGGACCTCCTTGGAACAATGGTCGGCTTAGCCTTGTTGGCAGTGATCTGGCTCGTGGTGTTGGCGATTCGGATCCGCCGCCGGGGAGGTACCGGACGCAAGACGGGCGCATGGATCCGTTCGGCCGGTCCGATCGTGTTCGGACTCGGTGGATGGTTCCTCGGCGCACTGTTGGTACTGCGGTTCTGGCCGAGCCGGCCGCTCGACGACCCGCTGCTGGCAGTGGTCTCAATCGCGGTGCCGATCTGGCTCGGGGTCTACGCCGGCTGGGTACGCACCGACACGCCCAAGACGATGCGGGCCAAGGGCATCGGTGTTGCGGGTATCGGCGCGGTGGTCGGAGCCGCACTCGGTTTCCACGCGACCAGCGGGCTTATGGCGTTGATCACGGCGATCATCGGTGCGGCCGTCGTGTCGAACCTGAGCCTGCTCGTGCTCGACATCCGAACCGAGCGGGCCGCCTCTCGGGGAACGGCCACTCCCGCGGTGGATCTGTCGGAGACGGAGCGCCTGGAGACGGAGCACATGGAGCCGGCCCTGCTCTGATCCCCCGAACCGTGTCGGGGGATCCTCCAAGGATTCCCCGACACAGAACGCCGAGCCAAGACCTTGAAATCCGGCTCGACATGCGGCGCCCGGCGGTGCCCGAGTCCGCTGATCAGCATGTTTGGTCGGCGGCTTGCGTGTTTATGGAACCGTTTGTGGGGACTAACGCAGTCTTGGGTGCTGCGATCGGCGAGGCACGGTAGACGGGCAAGACGGGCTAACTCTCGGGGTGCCGTTCCACGTTTCCTCGACGCGGCGGCTTGACCTTGACCTTGGGGTAAGCAGCAGACTTTGTCCTGCAGCCGTCATGTCGTTGAGGAGCGAGCACACACGTGGATCAGATGAGCATTGGAGAGTTCGCCAGAGACTCGCGATTGTCCGCCAAGGCGTTGCGGCTCTATGACGAGCTGGGTCTGCTGCCTCCGGCACTGGTGGATGAGGTCTCTGGCTATCGCTTCTACGAGCCCGGACAGCTCAAGCAGGCACGGCTGATAGCCGCGCTGCGCGAGCTGCAATTCCCGCTGGCGGAGATCAAGGCGATCCTGCCTCTTGAGGGGGTCCAGGCGGCGGAGCGCGTCAGCGAGGTCTGGGCCGCAACCGAGGCCGGCCACACAACCCGCCGAGCGCTAGCAGCACACGTAATCGACGAGTTGAGCGGAAAGAGGCCCGTCATGCGCGATGTCAGCACGAGGGACATTCCAGAGCGTGCGCTGCTGTGCGTGAAACGCAACGTCACCAGTCAGAAGGCGGCGTGGGCGTTCGGCAAGGAGTTCATCGCCCTGCTCCGGCAGTACCAGTTTCCCGAGATACCAGGACGTGTGGACGAGCACTGGTGTTCGATCATCCTTATGCAGCGTTGCCTCGTGCGGCACTGCGGATCGGTCCCGTGCTCGAGGCGACCGACTTCCATCCCGGCCGAACGGGGCGCGATGAGACCCGGCTCGGGTTGCGTCGACTCCCTGCCAATCCCCCCGGCGCAGTGGTGTTCGACACCAAACCCGTGCCTTTCGGCGTCCGAGTGCCCCTGCCAGGCACTGACCTGGATGCTGCCACCCCTCGGCCAGGCATCGGGGTGTCGTTGTGGCTGCACGCCGACGGCGCCCAGGACCTCCACGATCATCTTGCGGCCGCCGGCGTTCCCATTGCGTCACCTCCGGCAGATGGACCGTTCGGCCGAATGTTCACCTTCCTGGACCCTGACGGGTACGCACTCACCATTCACGACCGAGCCTGACAATCAGAGGTCGAGTGACGACGCCGCGCCAGATTGTCCTCGAAGTAATCAGACAGACGGTTCGGGGTTTTGCCGTGCAGACGGCGTTTCGTGCCGCAGGCGACTGCGACTGCCAACGAGGCAAGAAACGGAGGGACTCGTACAAAAATTCCTCTTTCTCTCGCACACAGATATCGCATGAAGCACCACTCTTGAGGCGCCTTCATCGTTGCGCCGGCGCTCCGGGGACATTTATGCCGCTGGGGTGTTCGCTTGTTCGTCTTCTTCGAGTAAAGATTCCCGGAACATCGTCAACCTCATCCGGCCGCCGGTCGTCATAGGGGTTGATGGCCAGGGGTTCGGGTTAGTGGACAAGGGGGAGGAGCGCGCGTTCGTAGAGTTCGTCGCTGAGTTCGGAGACGAACTGCTTCGGATCGGCGTTTTGCTCACATCGGACCTGCGACTCGCTGAGGACGTCTACCAGGAGACGCTCCAGCGGCTGGCCACGAGTTGGGCTCGCATCGACAACCCAAGGGCGTTCAGCCGCAGGGTCGTCAACAACGTCGTCATCGACATGATGCGCTCCAGGTCAAGGCGCCCACGCGAATCTGAGCTCAAGAGCCAGGCCGACACGTCCGATCCGAGCGCCGGTGACGCACTAAACGCCGCTGAGCTGCGACCGGCTCTCTTCCACGCGCTGGACAAGCTGACTCCGTCACAGAGGGCTGTCGTCGTCCTTCATTACTTCGATGACCGGAGCGAGTCCGAGGTTGCCGAATTACTCGTTGTATCAGTCGGGACGGTGAAAGCGACGGCCTCGCGGGCGACGGCGATCCTTCGTTCTCAGCCCGCCTTGGCGTTTCTCTTCGACTCGTCCTCGATCGTTTGCTGAAAGGGGGGATTGCAGTGTCCACCGTTGAAGAAGAGCTCCTCCGCGACATGCTCCATCGATCCACGGAGGATCTGTTCGCCCCGCAAGGATCCGCTGGAAAAGCGCTCGGGTACTGCAGGCGTCATCGCCACAAGCGGATTCGCAGGGCTGTGTTCGCGACCGGGATGACGAGCATCGCAGTGATCGCGGCGATTGCAGCGATATCGATTCCATCGGCCAACTCACCGAGGGAGTCCGTGATCTCACTTCCAAGGCCGACCGCCGGACAAAAGGAGCTGTATCAGCTCGCATCGGCGTCAAAGAAGGTGCAGGAGCCTCAGGGTCGCTACGCAGTTCTCACAGAGCGCCAGAACGGAAATGTAAAGATCAGTGTGATCGACCGCGTCACTGGAGACATATGGACCTATCAGCAAATCCCAGGCGCTCCCGACGAGTTACCAGTGGCAGTGCACGGATCACTGACCTCCGCCCAATTCGCAGCGCTCCCGACTGAGCCCGTTTCCCTGCGCATGACCCTCATCAAGGATGGTCTACAGCAGGTGTATCAAAGCAAACTCCCGCCATCTTACGGAACTTATTACGGCATGTATCCCTTGACTGTATTGGAGAGTGCAATACCGTGTACCTGCTTGACGGGCCGGAAACGCACTTGGGGGTCCCAGTGACCCCTGAGTGACGCGCTTATGGCGTCGTGTTAAGCGCGGGCGGTGCCACCGGCGGCTCTTTGCCACCCGTCGTGTACCTAGCCAGGTCCTCCTCGCCGAGAGCCGTGACTGGCGGCCACCTACAGACATCGGCGGGCGGGAAGATCGGTATCTCGGCGAAGTTGGTATTGAGGAGGCGCTGAAGGGCAACGTTGTCGCCGACTGGAAGATTCGGAAAGCCGCGTACCTGGGCTACGAACCGCCCGACCTGAATTGTGTGGAAATAAAGATCCTCGAATGG
>JBAPRR010000384.1:0-9107 GCA_049281195.1 Acidimicrobiales bacterium | reverse complement strand
GACTCAACGTTTCTCATTGTGGCGCGACTGGTGCAGGGGGGCGCTGCCGCCATGATCAGCCCGAACGTGCTGTCGATCTTGGGCGTCGTCTTCACCGGTGCTGATCGCATACGGGCCATCAGCGTCTATGGGATCACGCTCGGGATGGCGGCGGCGAGCGGGCAGCTTGTCGGCGGTTTGGTCATCGCCTGGAATGTGGCTGGCTTGGGCTGGCGGGGAATCTTCTTGATCAATGTCCCGATCGGCCTGGCTGCGCTCCTGTTGGCGCGGCGATTCATCCCCGAGAGTCGGGCGGACCGGACGAGTCCCCTCGATCTGGTCGGCATGGCCCTCGTCACTGTCGGGCTCACTGCGGTGGTGCTTCCCCTCATCGAAGGACCTCAGCTGAGCTGGCCGCGGTGGACGTGGTTGAGCCTGGTCCTCGCAGGCCCGGTCCTAATCGCGTTCTTCATTTACGAAAGAGGACTGGTCCAACGAGGGGGAGCAGCATTGGTTGACCCCGTCCTCTTCGGACAGCGGTCGTTTTCCGCCGGTCTCGCGACGCAACTGGGCCTCTGGTGTTCCATGGCGTCGTTCTTCCTCGTCCTTTCCCTGTATCTCCAACACGGTCGAGGACTAGACCCGCTCCACTCGGGTTCGGTGTTCACCATCCTTGCGGCGGCGTTTCTCCTTGCGTCACTGCGCGCTCCCGCCCTGACCGTGCGATTCGGGCGTTCTCTCGTCACCGCCGGGGGGATCACCCTGGCCCTCGGTTTCGCCGTGCTGTTTGCGGTGGTGCACGAGATTGGCACCGGGGGGTCGGTCTGGGCGCTCGCACCGGGGCTGGCACTGGTTGGGGCCGGACAGGGCTTGACCATTACCCCATTGACGACGACCGTCCTGTCGCATGCTGAGCCCCAGCAAGCTGGGGCCGTGTCAGGAGTACTCGCAACGACACAGCAGATCGGTAACTCCCTCGGTGTCGCCATCACCGGGGCCATTTTCTTCAGCGCCGTCAATGCTGGCTATGGCAAGGCGTTCGAGTCAAGCCTGATCGAGCTGGTGTGTCTACTGGGTGTGATGGTTGCCGTCTCACGTCTCCTGCCGGTTCGCCGGAGCGTGCAGCTCGAAACTCTCAGACCGGCGATGGCCGCCAATGGAAAGGGTCAGCAATGAACGAGGTAAATCTGGATTTTGTGAAGCGATACGTGGCCCTGTGGAACGAGCCCGATGCCGAAGTCCGACGGAGGACCATCGAGGACCTCTGGGCCCCCGATGGCACGAACTTCACCCCCTCGATCGAGGCCGTCGGGTATGACCAGATCGACGCCCGGGTTACCGCGTCCTACGATGCCTACATCGCAGGGGGGAAGTACACGTTCCGCTCGCACCTCGCGCCGGCTGGCCATCATGGCGCGGTGCTGGTGAGCTGGGCGATGGTGACGCTCCCCGAAGAGGAGGTTGCGTCGATCGGAATCGAGTTCCTGGTTCTCGACGACCAGGGGCGGATCGCCTCAGACCACCAGTTCATTGTCCAGTAGCTCGACGGAGATTCGGCGCGCCGATGTGAAGGCCACGTCCGCATTTGAAGACGATACGGCCTTCGAACGAGTTGATGATCGGACATTTCGTGCCACTGTCACCGATCGATGGAACGGACTGCATGGCCGACCCCTCGGTGGCTACGTCCTCGCCGTCGCCTTGCAGCCGCTTCGCGCTCAGATGCCATATCCCGATCTTTTGGCGTCATCGGCTTTCTATCTTCGGCCGGTTACGACCGGTCCCGTAGAGATCCGTACCGAGGTCGCCCGGGTAGGACAGCGGACTGCCACTGGAGAAACCAGACTCTTTCAGGGAGGAAAAGAGGCGCTCCGTTCGACCGCAACCTTCACCAACCTCCCCGAAGATGAGGACGGAGGTCTGGCGTTCGGCCACCCACCTCTGCTCCCCAGGCCTGAAAACTCCATCAGCTTGCACACCGGCGACCCCCTTCCGTCCTCATCGGTAGCAAACCGTCTTGAATACCGAGTCGGCGAAACCCCCGGGTGGAGACGTGGCCAGCCGAGCGGCGACCCTGTCAGTCAACTGTGGTTGAGGCTGACCGAAGGAGGGGGCGATGACACGCTCACGGTACCGTTCCTTGTTGACGCCGCCGCACCTGCCGTCATGGAAGTCGGAGCGACCGGCTCGACCACCATCGAGCTGACTATCTACGTCCGTTCTCGCCCGACCCTGGGCTGGAATGCATGCCGGGCCACCACTCGACTGGTGAAGGACGGCTATCACGAGGAAGACTTCGAGTTATGGACTGACCACCACCGCCTCGTCGCTCAAGCTCGCCAGCTCGCCATCATGCACATGGGCTCAACAGCGTGATGCAGGCAGGAGTCCCTTTAGTTCAACTGACCATCGCTCACCTAACGCGAAGGTCCTGCCTGTCCGACAAGGTCGCGACTTCGGGGCTCGACCGACGAGCCTCTCGGCTGCGAAGACCGTCGCTGCCCCAGCCGCGCTCGCAGACCGGCTCGCCGCGGTCATGGAGGGCATGTATGCCTCGGTCCGAACGCTGGGAGCAGTTGCGCCCGCACTCCAGAGTCGACGAGTTAGGAAGTTCGTCGACCATGTCCGGGCGTTGGCAATCCTCTAGCTCACTTGTGAGACTGCTTGCCGGTCGGTGGACTTTGAGCGTGCTCGCCGAGCTTGATGGCGGTGGACGTCGCTACCAAGACATCTACAACGGGATCGAGCGTGCCCGGAACGGAGCGCAGGTAGGGTTCGCAGTCAATCGCGGGAGTGCTCAATTGCTTGGAGCTGGTGCAGCTCCTGCATGACGAAGTAGATGAGCGCGACGTCTGGTTCGCTATGGTCGGTCCGCAACCTTGGCGTGCGTATCCGGGTCACGAGTGACCGTGAACCCGCCGTCACGAACGGCGCACCTGAAGGGGCAAATTATAGAACCCGTCTCGTCGTTGCCACGGATCGCGTGGTCGTTGGGCAGCAGTCGCAGTTCGCGGATCGGAGTTCCACCGGACCGTGACACTCAATCGAGGGAGCCCCACGCAATAGCGGAAGCCGGAGCTGTCGTCCGTATATGCTCATGCGGTTGCAGGCAGCGCCGACGCGGTGGTTTCAGGCAGCGCGCTCGTACTCGTGGACGATCCCGCCGAGGACGTCGCGACGGGTGACCTTGCCATTTGCGACGGTGGTCGCCGGGCGGGGGATCGGTTGGTCGAGATCGAGGCTGCGATGAGGCCTGGCTTCGTCGTAATAGCGGAGGTACTCGGCGAGCACGGCCTCGAGATGTCGTTGCGAGACAACGAGGAAGTGGTCGAGGCACTCTTGGCGGACGTCCGCACGAACCTCTCGGCAAAAGCGTTCGCCCGAGGTGAAGCTACCGGGTTCGTATTGTCTCGACGTCAATCGACGCGAGCAGGGTGTCGAAGCTTCCGGTGAACTTGGTGTCGCGATCGCGGATGAGGAAACGGAAGTGGCCGATGCGCGGTTCCTCGACACCCCGGCACTGCCGTGCGCTCCGCTTGGGCGGGCGCTCGGGTGCTCGTTGACCTTAAAGGTGGAGACGCCAACCCGGTGCGGAGCTTCAAAGGACGCGGCACCGATACTGGTGCATCACGCCTGGGCGCCAGCGCCGGGAATCTCCGGCAGGCACTGGCGTAAAGCGGCCAGCATCGAGGCCTGGCCGTCACTGTTGTGGCGGCGAGAACCGCGAGCCCGCTCAACCTGCGCAAGATCGCCGCCTTCGGCGCGGATATAAGGCTCGACGGCGAGGACATCGAAGACGCCAGGCTGCTGGCGTGCGACATTGCCGAGGCAAGTGGCGCCTATCTGGTCGAGGACAGCTTGGATCTGGCGACCTGCGACGGCGCCACAATCGGACCAGAGCTGGTCCGAGACGCTCCGGGGCTCGATGTCGTGCTAGTGGCGATTGCCAGCGGCGCGATTGCCAGCGGCGTGGCTGCCCCTAATCGGGCGCACTTTGCGTCGGCTGATAGAGGCCAAGCAGCAGGCCGTACCGGGGCTGGTCTGGCGCATCTTCGGCCTGGTGACCCAAATCGCGCAGAATCTCAGTGAGCTGAGTGGCGTGTTCGGGTGTCAGCCTCAGCGTGCGTAACAGCACGAAGGGCTCTGACTGCGCCATGGCGATGTCCTCGGCGAGGGCGCGGAATGCCGCCTCGGTGGTGGCGGCGTCGTCGTAGCTGAGGGCACGGAAGGCGCGCCCGAAGTACTGCTGCGTTCCGCCGCGCGTCGTGCTCGTACCCGTGGGCTGGACCAGCCCCGCATCGGCGAGCACCTTCAGGTGGTGGGCGACGTTGCCTTTGTTTGTACCCAGCGCAGCGGCCAACTGGCTGATGGTCGCCTGATCGCGACCGAGGGCGAGCAGCAGCCGGTGACGCATCGGATGGCCAAGCGCCTTGAACTGCTCCGGCGTGTTGAGCGTTGTGATGTCGTCGTCCGCCTTGCTCATCGCACAAGTGTTTACAAATTTTGACGCTTAATCAAGTACATGCTTTTCTTAACGGTATGGACGATGAGGAACTGACTAACGTGGTCGGCCAAGTCCGCGCCTTGGTCGAAGACCATTACGTGTTTCCCGACGTAGCGCTGACGGTGACGTCGGTTCTAGCCGAGGGCCTGGCCGAAGGCCGTTACCCTGCCGAAGCATCATCGCTGGCCACCGCAGTCACTGCTGACCTCCAATCAGTCAACGGTGACAAGCACCTGCGGCTTCTGTATCACGAACAGGCCGTGGCGCGACGGCCGCCGGGTGACGATGCCGAGGAATACGCCGCTATGGCTCGGTGGGCAGAACAGACCTGCGGCGGTGTCGCCTGCGCCCAGCGCCTTGCCGGCAACGTCGGCTATCTCGATCTGCAACCCATCTTGTTCCCGGCCGCCATCTGTGGGGAGATGATCACCTCCGCCATGAGCCTGCTGGCGTGTACAGATGCGCTACTGATCGACCTGCGCCACTGTATGGGTGGTGATCCCGCCATGACGACGCTCATCGTCAGCTATCTGTGGGACCACGATCCGGTCCGGCTCACGGGGCTGCGAGAGCGCAAGGAACATCTCGTCAAGCAGGCCTGGACGCTGCCCTACGTACCCGGCCGTCGCTTTGGGAAAGCCAAGCCGGTGTATGTGCTGACCAGCAGCGCCACATTTTCGGGGGGCGAGCAGTTGAGCTACGACCTCCAGCATCTCGGCCGGGCAAAGGTCATCGGCGAACGGACCCGCGGCGGTGCATACGCCCGCGAAGGATTCATCGTGCACCCCCATCTGGAGGTGACTATCTCCGTGGCTGAATCGGTCAACCCCATAACCGGCCGCAACTGGGAGGGGACCGGAGTGGTACCCGACGTCGAGACCACCGCAGCGCAGGCCCGCGACACGGCCTACGGGCTAGCCCTCCAGGCTGTGATCGCGGCCGGTGGACCGTCAGCAGCCGAAGCCAAGCGCTCTGCTGCTGATGCTCCGGTCGACCCCACCTGAGTTCCTATGCAGATGCTCTCAACCCGCAACGATCGCCGCACACTCAAGCGCTGCTTCCAGTTGCCGCATCTGTGGGTTCCCGAGTAACCCGGCAGCGAGTCCACTCCGAGCTGCTGGCGGGGAGGCTCGCAAGGTGATTCGTTACGGGATCTGCCTCATAAAGGTTGACGAGCGCCGATTCGAGATTTCGGAGGCCTCCTAAGCTCAATTTGAAGTAGGTGCCCGAGGCGCTTCCCCCAAGTACCCCACGGTCGTATTCATCGCCAACAGCGGCCGTGGGCTGCCTTGTCGGCGGCCTTTGAGCCGACGCGATTCCCGCTTCGCATAATTCTGGAGTCTCGTCTGCCTGATGACCGAACGTCGTGCCTGCCGACCGAGATTGATTTTGATTCAACGGTTGTCGCGTGCGGAGAGGAGTGTCCGGCGGCGCTCTTGACGGACGAGCAATTGGAGGAGCTGCGCATACAGCCAGAAGACCGTGTGGACGTCGATGGGGACGTCCTCAACACCGTGAACGGCGCCACATAGAAATGAGGGTGGGGCCAGTACCTCTTCGGGATTGACGAGACCTTCGGTACCTCGCATGAGAGCCTGCGTAGCGAATCAGGACTTCACAACAGCCGATCGCGCAACATAGTCATGGACGGCTTGGCGCTTCTTCGACCAGAGCGGCCAAAGCACATTGATAATCCCAGGAAAGCCCTTCCCGTTCAGCCCGACGAAGAGAAAAAGGCTTCGAATGTTCGCTCGCCGCAATCCAATCGTATGCCCATTCCGCGAGTTCCTAGTGGCTAACAGCGGTGCGCGTTTACCAACGGTCTGGCCAGAACCGGTGCTATTTAATACACCAAAATATACGAGGGCAACTTGCAAACCGATGCCTTAGGCGCTCCGACGAGCAAATACCAGATAGTTCTCGAATCGAGCCTGCTCACTGGGCGCGCAGGATCGATTAGCCAAGGTGAGGGTCGCGGGTTCGAATCCTCGTCAGCTCGATCGATCGATCCATCCAAAGAGAGTCCAGGTCACGGCTATGCGAAGGAGTCGAAACTTCCCCCTCTCAGTGCGGGAGTGGGTGGGTCGCACCACATTGAGCAGGTCGTTTGCCACGCTTCCTTCAGCGACGTCAGCCATAATTAGCTTGTGAGTCCGACCGGCAGCCGGGTCGTCGCCATCGACAGGCCTTCGCAACGACTTGCATGTCTGGCGGACGTTCATGCAAATGTCGCTGCCCTGGACGCGGTTTGGCGTCTGGCGAGTTCGCCACAGCGGATGCCGTCGCATTCCTTGGATGTACGACGAGCGGTCCGGAACCACAAGCCGTGCTCGAGCGGTGCGCTGACCTAAAGCTGCCAACATTTTTCCTTGCTGGGAACGGTGAACGAGCCATCATCGAAATCGCAGACGGGAAACGTGTCGAGGATGACTGGCCGCCCGGACAGTGGATGGCTGATCGTCACGGCGAGCAAGGGCTAGAGACCATTCGCAGTTGGCCCGCCGGGCTCATCGTCCAGGTCGAGGGACTTGGTGCCGTAAGACTGTGTCACGGCAGCCCTCGCAGCGACATTGAGCTTCTCACGCCACTCACAAACGATGAACGAATCGAAGCTGCAAATCGTGACGTCGAGGAGCGGGTCATCGTACATGGCCACACGCATATTCAGTACGAGCGGACGGTGAACGGCAAACGCATCGTTGGGCCAGGGAGCGTGGGGCTTCCCTACACGACGGGAGATTTCGGTGCGCGCTGGGCGCTATTGGGTCCGGACATCGAGCCCATCCAGACCCCGTACAGATTGAGTGATGCTCGTAGTCGTATCGAGGCCAGCGGATATCCGAGTCTCAAGTACCTGAACACTCTCGAGAATCCGCCCGATCCGGAGGAGATAATTCGCGACTGCGAGGTAAAACGCTTCTCGGATTGATCGGACGACTCCGCGAATTCCCACACCGGATCTCTTGATCATTCACCTGAAGCAGCGACCGCCCTAGTCACGTTAGTAAGCACCGCCTCGCCGGTCGTGTCGTACAACCAGGAGGTCGAGCTTCACCGCTTCTTCCAACCCTGCAAGAGCCCTAACCAATGCAGGGGATCCTGCCTGCGATTTTGGAGGGCATTGCTAAAAACCAATGATTCCTTTCAGCGAACGCACTCGAATCGTGTGACCTCGTGTCGCATGCAGATAGTGGAGTCGGCATCCATCACGAGCTCTGAACCGGGCCCTGCACCTAAAGACCATGCACGAGAGGTGGCCTCTGCTAGCACCTTGTCCAGCTGTCGAATATGACCGAAGGTGAACGAGCGCAAGAACGTGCCAAGCATCGACGGGGCCATCACCGTGTGGCCGAGGACCCGTTCAGTCGTGCCTGATCGCAACGCATCCGCGTGAGAGATGTGAGGCCCGCCGCCGTCAAGGCGTGAACCCAAGGTGAACACCTTGCGGCCCGGAAGCGTTCCGCCGACACGACCAGACAGCCGGACCGTGTTGTTGATCAAGGCTTCGAGACCGAGGCGACCTGCCAGCGTGGCCACCAGCAGCAACTCCGGCGTCCGCAACCAGATTCGGGTCGTCGAAGGTCAACTCGATGCGGTCGTTTCCGCGCGATACAGCAGAGACAGAAAGTGCGTCATTTGTTAGTGTGAATAACGGCTTAGATATCGTCAGTTTCGTAGCAAGGGAAGCTCTTTCCGCGCATACGCGGCTATCACTTAGGTCTTCGATCGGTGTATCCAGGCTTAACCTCGTTCCACCGATGCGCGCCCAAGCAGCTCGTCAATTGACTTGTTCCTGACGAAGTGAGTTCCAAAGAGCGTGTTCTGAGTCCTTGAGCGAAATAGGGGCGCGAAGAACCAAGCCCTTCGGTGGCCGTGTCGATTGTCAGCGCCGTCGTGCGATCGTCTGCGGTGCGCCGGCCGCGGAGGTTGATCTAGACCGGAACCGGTGGCAGGGAGCGAAGTAGGGCGATCGCTTGCTCGAAGACCCGGGCCCAAGGCCAGTTGAGTGGCATGCGCAGTGTTGGACGCCCAGAACGGCTGACAAGGCGTCCCGGGACCGCCAGCACGCAAGTGCGGACCGTTCGCGCCACTGTGAGTTGGCCGGTTCGTGTGATCTCGCCGAGCACGGCAGTCCATCTGATGAGGTCGTGGGCGAGCACAGCGCACAGGAGCCAGGCGGCGTTCGCGCTGAAATGTCCAGACGGGACGTGGGAGAGACCAGAGCTCTCATAAGGCTTCAGGACCGTTGCGCACCACATCTGCACCTGAAGGGGCTCTTCCGAATTAGCTTTTCGCCTCCGCTTCTCGGATTACACCTAATCGCAAGAAAAGCTTCTCGACCCGATCGAGAAGAGGGCCGGCGCGCAACTCCTGACCAAGTGAACGCGCTTCGCCCAAGAGACCCTCCGCGGTCCGGGGATCACCTGCCTCGAGGAGATACGACGCGTGGTCGAGCAGCCCGTTCGCCAGGTGATACGGGCTCCCGCAAAGACGCAGCATCGTGATCGCGTCGTCGAGACTGCGGCGCGGATCCTCGTCGAATCCCGCCCGCGCACGAAGGATCTTCCCCTCCGCACGCAACAGTGCTGAGACGTGGCCCGGGACCTGGCTGTCGAGGAGTGCA
>JBAPRR010000383.1:0-39773 GCA_049281195.1 Acidimicrobiales bacterium | reverse complement strand
GGCGAGCACGGCTCGTGCCCCGGTCCTCTCGACTGCCGACCGGAGCTCCCCCGTGCCATGGATCGCAGCGACCTCCCACGGTGTCGGCGGCGACACCTCGTCTACCGGATGAGCGGCGACGTCTTCTTTCCAACTCATCGGGTCGCTGCGCGCCTCGAGCCTCGAGAGACGATCCCGCCCGAGGAGAGCCAGATAGGCGTCCTGGGTCGGAACCTCCCGCACCCATTTGGCGGTCCAGGCGTCGAAGTCGCCACGGGTGGCGTTCTTCACCTCGGTCCAGAAAGGGATGTCCTCGCCGTAGGTGAGACAAGGGAGGTCCGGTGCGTAGAGCCCGCCCGGATGAGCTCCGAAGGGAACCTCGGAAAAGGCGAGCACACGGTGAGCGGGGACCCTTACCCGATGCCCCAGGCCCTCCAAAGATGAGACGACCTTCTCGACTGTCGCAATGACCCCGCGCTTCGCCGCCCATGCCGCCCAGAGACCTTCGAGACCCGGCTCGGGTACGACGAGGTTCCCCTCCTCGTCGGCAACAGCCGCGTGCAGCAAGGTCACATCGGGAGCCAGTGGCTCGACAAGCCCCACCGACCCATCACCGAACGGCGAGTCGACCTGCGCGAAAGCGGCGTTGGCCTCCATCGACGATTCGGCCAAGGACCCGGTGACAACAGCCGGCAACCCCCGCGCTGCCGCCTCTAGTCGCTGGACGAATGTGAGGATCGACCAGTGCTCGACCTCGACCTCGCTTGATCGGTAAGCCTTCTGAAAGATCGGGTTAGGCGTGTACGTCGGAAAGCTGTCGCCCGAATATGCCGTGATCGTTTTTTTGAGCATCCCCCCTCTGACGAACGCGGCGCTGAAAGACCCGAGTGACAACATCGCCAGCGTGAATCGGGGGTCGGTTCCCCAGAACTGACGAGCGACTTCTCGGGCGGCTGCGGTCCAACGGGCGTGGCCGAGTGAAACGCAGATGGTGTCGCCGGGCCTGACGTTGCGGGCGACTGCCTCCTCGAGGCTGACCTGCTTACGCGATGCGGTCACCTGGCCGACCGACCGACCAAGCACGCGGCCCCGCCCAAACTGCCGCCCGGGGGCCTCGAGACGTGTGCCATCAACGACCCACCCAGTTGGGCTTCCGTTTTTCGGCGAACGCCTTCGGGCCTTCGACCGCGTCCTGGCTGGAGAAGACCTCGGCGGAAATAGCCGATTCGATCTTGTACGCCTCGCGCATATCCGTGGCCAGGCCCCGAAGGACACTTTCCTTGGTCTTGCGCACCGCCAATGGCCCGTTCGCGGTGATTCGCCGCGCGTAGCGAAGCGCGGCGTCGAACAGTTCGTCGGCCGGCGCGATCTCGTTCAGTAGACCCATCTCGTAGGCCCGGCCAGCCGGAATCTGGTCTGCGCACAGGAGGAACTCCATGGCGTGCGGGAACGCGATCTGCCGGGGCAGGCGCACAGTCGTCCCGCCACCAGCGAACAGGCCCCGCTTGGGTTCCATGACCGCGAACGTCGCTTCCGGGCACGCCACGCGCAGGTCGCAGCCGCCGAGCATCTCCATCCCGCCCGCGACGCAGACCCCGTTCACCGCGGCGATGATCGGTTTGTAGAGCTTGACGCCCCTCAGCACTGCCTTCGTCCCGTCGTCGAGGCGGTAGCCGTCTATGACGTCGGTCTGCTCCTCTTTCATCCGTCTCTGCATGGCGGTGACCTGAGGGATGTACGTCTTCAGATCCGCGCCGACACAGAACGCATCGCCGACGCCGGTGATGATGGCGACCCACGCGTCGTCGGAGTCGCCGAATCGGTCCCACGCGCCCCGGAGCTGCGCGAAGTGATCCATGTCCAGGCTGTTGCGCGCCTGTGGACGATCGATCGTGATCTTGATGACGTGATCTTCGACGGTGTCGTAGTGGATCGGCACTCTCAAGCCCTCCTGTCGCGAGGGAGCCCGAGGATCCGCTCGCCGATGATGTTTCTCTGAACCTCAGAAGTCCCGCCCGCGATGCTGCCGGACTTGCTCCACAACCACTGGCGTTGCCACTGCCCCCATAGAGGAGCGTCCGCACCGAGGACGCTGAGAGCGGTCGCCGAAAGGTGCTGCGACATGTTCGACCAGGTGAGCTTGACCCAGCTCGACTCCGGACCTGGCACTGCACCCTTTTGAAGCTTGGACAAGGTCCGCCAATTGTGGGTGCGCAATACCAGCAACGACACGTACGCATCCACGAGCGCATCCGAGATTTCGGGATCGCAGAACGTGCCCCTCACCACCGCCTGGTTGAAGAGCTCCTGCAGGTAACCCTCGTGGACGACCTCTTCCTTGAACGGGAAGTTGGTGCCTCTCTCGTGGGCCAGGGTGGTCGAAGCCACCATCCAGCCCTCGTGCTCGGGCCCGACGCGGTTGGAGTCGGGAACGTGAACCTCGTCGAGGAAGACCTCGTTGAACTCCGCGTCGCCGGTCATCTGCACGAGCGGCCTGATCTCCACTCCCGGCGAAGTGACATCCAGGGCGAACAACGTGATCCCCCGCGGCCCCGACGTTTCGGGATCGCTGCGCGCCAGGCACAGTCCCCATTTCGCGAACTGCGCGTACGAGGTCCACACCTTCTGCCCCGAGATGAGCCAGCCATCGTCGGTCCGAACCGCCCGGGTCGTCAGGCTGGACAGGTCGGAACCCGCGCCTGGTTCGCTGAAGAGCTGGCACCAGATCTCTTCTGCGGTTGTGATCGGAGGCAGCCAACGGGCCAGTTGCTCTGGAGCCCCGTGCGCGAGGAGCGTCGGTCCGGCCAGGTTGATTCCGACCCGATTGACCAGCTGCGGTGCTTTGCTCCGCGCATATTCGGAGTTGAAGACGGCCACCTCGACCGGGCTCGCCCCCCGGCCGCCGTATTCAGCCGGCCAGTCGATCCCGACCCACCCCGCAGCCGCCATACGCGCCTGCCACGCGCGTCCCCACTCGATGGCTTGAGCGAGGTTGTCGAAATCGGGCGCAGTCTCCACGTTGGCCTGGAGCCACGACCTCACTTCCGCCGCGAAGCGTTCCTCGGATTCACCCAGCGAGAGATCCATTTCGACCGCGAATCAGAGATCCCAGGCGCGCAGGCGTCCTTCGGCTTCGAACGCCTTGCGAAGATCAGCCTCTTCTTCCGTGGTCATCAGGTGATAGGTGTTCTCGCCCCTGCCCCGTACCCACACCGGATCGCCGCCCGTGCGATCGGAACGGAACTTGTCGTGCTGCAGGACGCGGCTGAGCACCTTGTTGGACGGAGTCTGTGGCAGCGAGTGGGCGATCCGGACGTAACGCGGGTGCCACTTGGGTGACAGATCGGGTTGCGCGTCGAGCCACGCCGCGAACTGCACGGGATCGAAGGTGGCGTCTTCCCGCGGCACGAGGGCGACCATCACCTGATCACCGGCGAACACGTCGGGTACCCCGTAGACGGCCCCGAGGATCACGTCGGGGTGCCGGGCGATCACGGCGTCGATCGGCCCCGCCGGGAAGTTCTCCCCGTCCACACGCAGCCAGTCGGCGGTACGCCCGGCGAAGAAGACCCACCCGTCGGCATCGATGTAGCCGAGGTCGCCGGACCAGTACCAACCCCCGCGGGTGGTGGCCTTCATGGCCTCGTCGTTCCTGTAGTAACCCTCGAATGGGCCGACTCCGGACGTGTTGACGATCTCGCCCACACAGATGTCCGCATTGGTCAGGCGCCCGTCCGAATCGAATTCGGCGGTCGGTACCGGATTGCCCTCGGGATCCACGATCGCCACGTCCTCGCGAAGCGCCCCGATCGATCCGCGGGGCGGATTGCCTGAGCGGTCGAGGGCGATCGCACCTTCGGTGGAGCCGAAGACGTCGACGACCTCGACCCCGAAGCGTGACGCCACGGACTCGACTACCTGCGGGGATCCTTCGTTGCCGTATGCGATGCGGAGCGTGTTGTCCGAGTCGTCGGCCCTGGCGGGGGTGGCAAGCAGGTAGGCGAGCGGCTTGCCGGTGTAGTTGAACCAGGTGGCGCCGTATCGGCGCACATCATCTAAGAACCGCGAGGCGCTGAACTTCCTGGCCAACCCGACCGAGGCCCCGACCACGATCGCAGGTGCGAGGCCCACCATCAGTGAGTTGGAGTGGAACAACGGCATGGCGATGTAGCCGGTGTCATCGGGGCCCACTTCGAGGATCATGCTCAACCTGTTGCCCGTGGTGAGAAGCCTGCGCTGGGTGCAGCGGACGGCCTTCGGGGCAGACGAAGTCCCCGACGTGAACAGCAGGTTCCACAACGAGTCAATGTCCGGCTCAGCTCCGAGAGCGTTCGCCATTTCGCTCACCGATCCGCCGGAAGCCTTCTCGATCGCGTCTTCGAGAAGCTCGGCCGACGTGACCTGCGGGTCGTCGGAGTCGGCATATCGCGTCGAGAGCAGCAGCCCGCCCGGCAGGTCGAGGTCGGATTCGATCGGTTCGATGAGATCCATGTGGCGGGACTCGGTGACCAGAAGCTGGACGTCGGTGTAGGTGATGTCCCGTGCCAGATGCTCACCCCTGCGGGTGTGGTTGAGGCCCACGATGCAGGCACCCACCAGGCCCGCTGCGCCGATGGCCGTGACGTAGTCGGGCGTGTTGTCGAGCAGGACCGCAATGTGTGGCGGCTTGTCCGGATCGAGGCGGGCGCGGAGCATCGACGCGAATCGCACGCAGCGCTCGTAGAACTCGGTGTGAGTGACGACCAGGTCACCGAACTTCAGAAGCGGCCGCGGACCGATCTCGGGATCGTTCGCATTGCGCTCGAAGAGTGCCCGGGCGTTGGCGGCCGGAAGTGGTGCCTGGCCAGGCGCCGGAGCATTCGCGACGCGGCGCTCGACCTCGGGGGACATCGTCGATCTGCCGGCTTCTGCGTCGCCGGTGACGCCAACCTCGCTCGCGTTCGCGTCCGGCCGTTCTATGACCACGGCGTCAGGTTAGCTATGAGCCGACGATAGGTTTTGCTCCGCCGTGACGAACGAGAACACGCAATCCAATGCAAGACAGCGGCTCCGACCCACATTCGAGCCTTACCGTGCGCGCCTCTGGCGCAAACCGGGAGGTCCGTGGGACTCAGGAACACTCCAGCAGTTGACCCCTTCCGGACCGCACCTAGCCGTCGTCGACGGCCCCGTCCGCATGGACGCCGATGCGTTCAGCGCCGCGATCGACAACCTCGCCCAGGCCATGGTGGCCTCTGGAGTCCGGCGTCACCAAGTTGTGGCGTGGCAACTCCCGAACAGCGCCGCGGCTCTCCTCATGTTCTGGGCCTGCTGGCGGATCGGAGCGGTGGCGGCGCCTCTTCACCGGAGGCTCGGGCCGGCTGAGATAAAGGGCGCGCTCGAGCAGGTGGGGCCGAGTGTGGTGGTGGCGCAAGCCGATATCCCGGCGGCGGGAGTTGATGGGGCTCTAGTGCTCGAAGCCGCCTCAGTTGCATCCGGGGCAGATGGGATCGTCGAATTGTTCCGGCGGGTTGGCGGCTGCGGCGGCGCCGGTGGCCGTGGTGGCGGCGGAAACGGGTCCGGCGGTGGCGCTGGTGATCGGTCGGTGTTGGCCGCGCCGGTAAAGGGCTCGGATATTGCCGTGGTTCTTTTCACATCCGGGTCGAGTGGGGTTCCTAAGGCGGTGCTCCATACGCATCGGGCTCTGGCCTACAAGGCCAAGTTGATGGCTCAGGTGCACGGATTGCGCGATGGGGATCCGGTGCTGGCTCCCGCCCCACTCGCTCACGTGTCCGGGCTGCTGAACGGAGTGTTGATCAGCGCCGCGGTGCGTGGCCCGTGTGTGCTGATCGAGCCATGGGATCCGGAGGTAGGTCTCAGGCTCTTGCACGAAGAACGGATCGCGTTCATGGGTGCTCCCCCGATCTTCTTCTCCCAGATGTCGGCGCTGCCTGGATTCTCCAATGAAAAGGTGAGCGCTCTGCAGTTGATATCGACCGGGGGCGCATCGGTGAGTCCGGCTTTCGTCGACTCGACCGCCGAAGCCTTTGGATGCCGGGTCAAGCGGACCTACGGATCGACCGAGGCGCCGACCGTCACCACGTCCGGACCCGGCGATCCGTTCGAGCGGGCCAAGGAGACCGACGGGCATGCCGTCGGTGTGGCCGAAGTGGAAGTCCACGATCCCGAATCGGGTCGCAAGCTCCCGGCCGGCGAGATCGGAGAGCTCTGGATCCGGGGCCCCGAGTTGTTCGCCGGTTACGCAGATCCGGAGAAGACAGCCGCGGTGATCACTCGACCGGGTGGCTGGTTCCGGTCGGGCGATCTCGGATCGGTCGACTCCGATGGATGGCTACGGGTGACCGGCAGATTGTCGGACACGATCATCAGGGCGGGAGAGAACATCTCGGCTTCGGAAGTTGAAGCGGTGCTCGAGGCGCACCCCTTGATCCGCAATGCGGTCGCCGTCCCCGTCCCTGACCCGCAGGTAGGCGAGCGGGTTGCAGCGTTCGTGGTGCTGACGTCTGGTGAATTCGACTTGAGCGCGTGCCGCGAGTGGTTCGCGGAGCGTGGGATAACCCGCTTCAAGACCCCTGAGCTGGTCATCTGTATCGATGCAATTCCAACTCTCGCCGCGGGCAAGCCTGATCGGACGTTGCTGAAGCAGATGGCCCTTAAGGAAACGGCCGAACAGGTAGCGCGCGAAGAGGCCTGAGGACCGCAGCCTCTGCAAAACGTCTTGAGGCCGATTTCGGGGTTTCGCAGGAATGCGCTGGGACGGTAGAGCTTCCCGCCTGCTACATGACCGGCAGGCCGGCCTCCGCCAGCGGGCGAAGGATCTCTGCGAGCCGGCCGCGGTGCCAGGACGCGGTGCCGAAGCTCACCTGATCCAACTGCGATCGCTTCACGAAGAAGTGCAGATCGTGCTCCCAGGTGAAGCCGATCCCACCGTGCACCTGCAGGCCGGAGCCCATCACGCGTGACGCCGCGTCCGAGCACCAGATCTTCGCCGCGGACGCGGCGGCAGGAGCATCGCCGTTTCCCGCAGCGATGCACCACGCGGCGTAATAGACGGCCGAGCGCATGCCCTCGACGTCCACGAGCATGTCGGCGCAACGGTGCTTGACCGCCTGAAAGCTCCCGATCGGCCTTCCGAACTGAACCCGATCCTTGGCGTACTGCACGGTCATATCGAGAACGTGTTCGGCTGAACCCAACATCTCGGCGGCGGTTGCCACTGCGGCCCGATCGACGAGTGCCGAGAGAGCAGCGGAATCCCCGACGTACGTGGCGGGCGTCTTGCCCAGAGTCAGCCAACCGAGGCTGCGGGTCAGATCCATGTTGGGTTCCGGACCCGGGGATGCGCCGGCCGACATGTCGACGGCGAAGAGGGACAGGTCGCTCCTGGCGCCGCTGTCACTGCTGTCACCGCTGTGACCGCCTACGAGCGCCGGGACCAGCACGACATCGGCGACCGGGCCGAAGACAACCGGATCGGGCCGGCCCGTCAGAGTCCAATCGTTTCCGGATCGGCTTGCTACGACCTGATCCGCCTTGCGGGTCCATGCGATCGCACCGATCGCCTCCCCGGACGCGAGCTTGTCGAGCACAGGCGCGTTCTCTGTGCCGGAGTCCGTCGACACGGCATGTTCCAGAGCACCCAGCGCAAGCACCGTACCGATGAAGGGAACCGGAGCTAAATGGTGACCCAGTTGCTCGCACAGGATCGCCACCTCGACGAATCCCATGTCAAGCCCGCCGGCCTCCTCGGGGCGCTCGATGGCGAGCCAACCCTGCTCGGCCATCTGGGACCACAGGCTCCTGTCGATGCGGTCGGGCCGATCGGCGGCCTGGCGGACCTTGTCGATTGACGCTTCAGATTCGAGAAGCGCAGAAGCCGCCTCTTTCAGGGCTTCCTGATCGTCCGACAGGTCGAAATCCACCGGCGAGAGCGTACATACCGGCGCAGCCAAGTATCTGACGTGTGTGTCATGCTTTGCCGCCATTGCCCCGGACGGGCGGGAAACTGAGAACCGGATGGATCTGACCGCCACACCTCAGCAGGAGCAGCTGCGAGCGGAGGTGCGGTCGTGGCTCCGGGCGAACCTGCCCTGGGAGTACGGCACCGGTCTCCCCCCGCACTTCGACGACCTCGCCGAAGAGGTCGCCTTCTTGCGCGACTGGCAGTCGAAGCTCGCCCACGCCGGCTGGGTCGGTGTCACCTGGCCCGTCGAGTACGGCGGTCGCGGCCTCGGACCCGCCGAAAACTTCGTCGTTCAGGAAGAGCTCGCCCGGGCGCGTGCCCCTGAGTTGGTCGGCCGCATCGGCATCAACCTGGCCGGACCAACCCTCCTCGAGCACGGAACCGACGATCAGAAGCTGAAGTTCCTGCCGCCGATATTGAAAGCCGAGAAGCTCTGGTGCCAACTTTTTAGTGAGCCCGACGCCGGAAGCGATCTCGCTTCGGTCAGGACCCGGGCAACCCGCGTCGATGGAGGTTGGTCTCTCGACGGGACCAAGGTGTGGACCTCGTACGCCCAGTTCGCCGACTGGGGAATCTGCCTGGCCCGCAGCGGCACGCCCGAGGAAGGCAGCCGTGGACTTTCCTTCTTCGTGGTCGACATGCACTCTTCCGGAGTTGAAGTCCGCCCGTTACGCCAGCTCACCGGCGAGTCCGAGTTCAACGAGGTCGCCTTGAGCGATGTCTTCGTTCCCGATGAACAGCTCGTCGCAGCCGTCGGGCAGGGTTGGCGCGTCGCCGGCTCGACATTGACCCGCGAGCGCGGCGTCAATCCCCGGCAACTCGTGATCCACCTGCAGCACCTCGACGAGCTCCTACGACAAGGGGCGGCGTCGGGTGCGTTCGACGATGAGCGCTTGAGCCAACATCTTGCTCAGGCCTACGTCGAGGTGCGCTTGTTCCAGCTCCTCAACTGGCGATCGCTGTCCCGCCTCGAGCGCGGCATGGAGCCCGGACCTGAAGGAAGCGTGCTCAAGCTTTACTGGAGTGAGATGAGCAAGCGCCTGCACTCACTGGCCATGGACATCATCGGATCCGCTTCTCCACTGTGGTTCGGCGCCGACGACAACCCCGGCGACGGTTCATGGCAGCGCTCGTGGCTCTACTACCAGGCGGCTTCGATCTTCGCTGGGACCAACGAGATCCAACGTTCGGTCATTGGTGAGAGGGTTCTCGGGTTGCCGCGGGAGCCGACGGGTTCCGGTTCCGGTTCGGGTTCTGGTTCGAGTGGTTCGGCTGGTTCGGGCGGTGGCGGCAAGAGCAGCGCAGGAAAGGGGTAGGCGATGACACCTGGCGACAAAGACGCTTCGGGGACCTCGGGCGCCTCCGCCTCGGGCGCCTCCGCCTCGGGCGCCTCCGCCTCGGGCGCGACCGGTCCGGTTGTCCTCTACGACGTCGCTGACTCGGTGGCGACGATCACCCTCAACAGACCGAACGCCGCCAACGCACAGAGCATGGAGCTCATCGATGCTCTCGACGCCGCGTTCGACCGTGCCGAGATCGACGACGACGTGCGTGTCGTGGTGTTGGCGGCGAACGGAAAGAACTTCAGCGCCGGTCACGATCTGAAAGAGCTGGTAGGTCCCGATTCGGCCGCACTCCGTGAGCTGCGCTCCACCCCGGAGGGCAAGTTCCATCACGAGCAGAAGATGTACGTCGAGCGCTGCCGGCGGATTCACGACTTTCGCAAACCGACGATCGCGGCCGTTCAGGGAAAGTGCATCGCCGGCGGCCTGATGCTCGCCTGCATGTGCGACATCATCCTCGCCGCCGAGGACGCCGTCTTCTCGAACCCGGTCCTTCGCATGAGTGGAGCTGCTGTGGAGCTGCTGGTCGAGCCGTGGGAGCTCGGCATAAGGCAGGCCAAGGAGTTCCTCCTCGCTTCGGAGGAGCTCGACGCATTCGAGGCGCACAGGCTGGGGCTCGTCAACAAGGTGGTCCCTCGTGATGAGTTGTCGGCGCGCGCCGACGAGCTCGCCAGGCGCATCGCCCTCGTCCCCCCGATCACCGCGGAGATCGTGAAGGCCTCGATAAACAACGTCGCCGAACTCCAGGGAAAGAGCGCTTCATGGCGCTATCACTTCATGGCCCACCACTTCGCTCACAACACGGCCACCTCGTTGGGCGCACTCGCCGAGCGTGAGCAGATGGGATCGATGAAAGAGGTGTTCGCCGCTCGTGACCGGGGGGATCAGGCCGCCGGCGGCGAGAAGGGCCCGGGTGGTCGGAAGGGTTCGGGTGGTGGGAAGGGTTCGGGCGGCGACAGCGGGCCTGCACACATCCCACCCTCGTGAACGCTCCAACGTAAAGGCCTCGGTCGTGAGCGAACCTCAGTGAACTCCCCGCTCAACACGGTCCGCCCCCTCGAAGGGTTGCGGGTGATCGACCTCGGAACCCGCATCGGTGCGCCGTTCTGCGCGGGCCTGCTCGGCGAATGGGGCGCCGAGGTGATCAAGGTCGAGCAGCCCGGCGGCGGGGACTTCATGCGGACCATCGGGCCGTTCGCTTCGAGACCGGAACCTGAGGGTCAGTCGGCGGAGGGTGGCAGCGGTGGCCGTGGCAAGGCCGGTCCGGGATACTCGATGTTCTGGGCGGTCGAAGGCCGCGGCCGCAAGGGCGTGACCTGCGATCTGAGGACGCCCGACGGTCAGGACCTTTTCCGTCGACTGGCTCAGACCGCCGACGTGATCTGCGAGAACTTCCGGCCCGGGACCATCGAGAAGTGGAATGTCGGCCCCGCGGACCTCGATCCCCGCCTCGTCTGGGTGAGGATCAGTGCATTCGGCCAGGACGGTCCTTACAGCCGACGTCCCGGACTCGACAGATTGGGCATCGCCTACGGAGGCCTTCTGAATCTGACCGGAGAACCGGAACGGCCTCCTGTTCGTCCCGGCGTGACGGTCTCCGATTACCTGACCGGCGTTTTCTCAGCCGAGGCCGCACTCGCCGCGCTCTACCGCCGGGACGCAAAGGGCACCGGTATCGGCGCCGTCGTCGACGCCTCCCTCTACGGCTCTGTGCTGCGGATCCTCGAGTGGACCATCGCGGGTTACGACCATCTTGGTGTCGTGCGCGAACGCGAGGGCAACCGCCTCAAGAACTCCGCCCCCCTCGACAACTACCCGACCGCCGATGGGCGCTTCGTCTGCATCGTGGCCGGATCCGACGCCAACTTCGCCCGCCTATGCCAGGCGATGGATCGAACTGACCTGGTCGAAGATGCGCGCTTTCTGACTCTCGCTGACCGTGCCGCGCACTCGGGTGAGATCAACGGCATCGTGGCCGACTGGACCTCGGGGCTCGAAGCTACCGACATCGAGAACCGGTGCGTGGCGTTCGATGTGCCTGTGGCTACCGCATATTCCGCCATCCAGATAGCGTCCGACCCGCATTTCCTGGCCCGTGGGGATCTGGTCGACGTTGAAGATCCGGTGATCGGGACGGTGAAGCAGCAGGCGCCGTATCCCCGCATGGTCGGCGAGACCCAGCCGGTTCCCGCCGGTGCACCCGACCTGGGGCAGGACAATGAATCGGTCTGGCGGGATCTCGTGGGCCTGTCCACGGCGGAGTTCGACGATTTGCGTGGGAAGGGCGTCATCTGAGGCGAGGTCTAGTCAGTTTCGGCGCTGGGTATGTGCATTGCTTCACAATCGATAGGGACGGAGCAGGTGGCGAAGTTGGAGTTGGAGTTGGAGTCGGAGTTGGAGAAAACACGATGAGGGCGCTCGTTTTCGGCGCGCCGCCGGATCCCGCTGAGTCCAGGCCCGAACCAAAGGACGATCTCGAGAAGCATCTGCTCTCCATGCCGTTCGGGCTCCATCACATGGAAGATGCACAGCCCATCAGGCCCGACTGGGTGGTGACCCGCCCGATACTGGCCGGCGTCTGCGGTTCTGACGCCAAGCTGGTCATGGGCGACTTCAACGAGGGCGACATCGACAACCCGATGTCCGCGTTCAGTTCGATCCCCCACGTCCCCGGCCACGAGGTTGTCGCAGAGGTCGTCGCTCTCGGGCCTGAAGCCAAGGGCATCGAACCCGGACAGCGTGTGGTGCTCAACCCGTGGCTCACGTGCGGACCCCGCGGCATCGATCCGCCGTGCCCGGCGTGCGTTGCCGGCGACCTGTCGTTGTGCCTCAGCTTCACGACCGGCGAGATCGGACCGGGCGTTCACATCGGCGTGACCACAGGAGCGCCGGGAGCATGGGCCGATCTGCTCACCGCTCACGACTCGATGCTCATCCCGGTGCCTGATGGGATCACCAACGAAGAAGCCGTCCTGGCCGATCCCTTCGCCGTGTCCATGCACGCCATCGTGAGGCACCCACCGCCCCCAGGGGGGAAAGTCCTCGTCTACGGCTCCGGAGCGCTCGGCGTCACGAGTGTCGCCGCGATCCGCACTCTGTATCCCGATGTCGAGATTGCAGTCGTCGCCCGATTCGAAGCCCAGAAAGAGCTGGCGCTGAAGCTAGGCGCGAGCATCGTGGTTGCGCACGAACCACGGATGGAGCTCGTCGAGCGGTTGGCCGAGTGGTCAGGTGGCGTCCTCCACGCGGCCTTCGACGGGCTCCCGGTGGCGAAGCCCGGAGGCATCGACGTGGTCTACGACACGATCGCCCGACCGGAGACTCTCGAAGTCGGGCTCCGACTGTTGAAAGAGCGCGGGACTCTCGTTCAGTCAGGGGTGTCGACACCCGGCCGCTACGAGTGGACGCCGCTGTACTTCAAGGAGCTGACCATCGCCGGGTCGAATGCATTCGGCTACGAGGTGGTCGAAGGAGAGAAGAAGCACGCCATCCAGCACTACCTGGACCTGGTGCAGGCCGGGCGGGTGAACCTCGACGGCATGCTTACCCACCGTTTCGGGCTCGCCGGATGGTGGGACGCAGTTCGCGCTCTCGCCCACCAAGAAACCAGTGGAGCCATAAAAATCGCCTTCGAACCATCCGCCGGTTGATCGGCTGACCTGGGCGTAGGGCCGGCTACCGGGCGTGCCTCGAATACCTCAGGTTACGATCAGCCCGGTCATGTCACCCTCGGGACCTGGGGCGGGACCAAGGAGAAAACCAGTCGAAGAACTGGCAGGCGTTCCGGCCAGCAAGCGGGTTCTGCGGACGCAGGGTCGACGCACAATGCGCAAGCTCCTGGATGCCGCGATGGTGGTTTTCGCCAAGCGCGGCTACCACGCAGCCCGGGTCGACGACATCGTCAAACTGGCGCGTACATCGCACGGGACCTTCTATCTGTATTTCTCGAATAAAGAGGACCTCCTCCGCGCTCTGGTGAGCGAAGCAGGCGACGTAGTAAGTCAGCTCGACTCCGCTCTCGGGCCGATCGGTCCGGGTCCCGACGGGTGGCTCGCGCTACGGGGATGGATGGAGCGTTTCTCGACCGAGTGGCAGAAATACGCGCCGGTGCTCAGAGCGTGGACCGATCTGATCATGAGCGACACCGTCCTCACCGAGCAGGCCCACCAGATGGCGACCGGCGTCGCCCTCACCCTCTCGCGGCGGATCGCAGAAGCAGATTCAGGACCCGGGATCGAACCGATTGCAGCCGCAGAGGCGGTCATCGCGATGGTCGACAGGTTCCACTACATCCGGCAGTTCGCAGGTGAACCGGTCGACGCGGAAGCGGTCGACACCCTGACCACGATCGTGCACAAGGGACTCTTCAACGGAAGTGGGCCGCCGGCAGGGCACTCCAAAGCCGCCAAGGGCTGACTGCTGAGTCGGCGGCCGGCCCAAGGAAGGGCAGGCCCAAGAACAGACGGTCAGCGAAACGGATACCCGTCCGTTCGCGTCAGTTCGCGTCAGTTCGCGTCAGTCTCCGTCGTCTTCGTCCCCGTCCTCTTCGTTGTCTTCGTCGAAACTCCCGACCGACGTCCCGCGCTCCCATCCCCTTCGTGCCCAGGGGAACGCCTCGACCACCACAGCGATGCCGAACGCTGGTTCCGCGAGCACGATGCTGCCCGCAACCTCTTCCCAGGTCGCACCGACCTCGCCTGCGAGCATGGCGTGATGCCTGATCCCGAGTGGGTTGCGCGAAACGACCGAGCACACCATCCGGATCAACTCGTGGGTCTTGCGATCGGGGGCCGCCAGCGAGTCGATCTGAGCAAGCCAGGCGTTCTGCGCCCAGAGCAGGCCCGGCGCGAATTCGTGCATGGCCTCGAACGGACCCCACGGCGAGCTCGGTCCCGCCGACGGATGGATCTGTTTTTTGGAGCCGCCGCTGCGCAATTTGGCGGGGACTTTCTTGGCCGGAGCTTTCTTGGCCGTGACGCTCTTAGCGGGGGCCTTCTTGCTCGGGATCTTCTTCGCGGCGACCTTCTTGGCAGGTGTCTTCGCCGAGGCGGTCGTCCTGGTGGCGGAAGGCGCAGCTTTCTTTGCTGAGGCCGTCTTTTTGGAGACAGACAGCCCGGTGGTGCGCTTGGCCCTCACTCCGGAACTGGCGGCCTTTGGATGGTCGTCTCGGCTCACTGCCATGCCGCAGGTTTACCCCGGACCCGACGCCTCAGTCTCGGCTTTCCGACTCGGCCGGTGCCTCGTAGGGCGAGAGCTCCAAAAAGCGCTGGTAGCGGCGGTACGTCGGCCCGACCCACACCGGGTCAGGCTCGATACGCCTTCCCGTCTTGGCCCACTTTTGCGCTCCATCGAGGTCCGACGCGAGGCCTGCCGCCATTCGGGCCAGGTAAGAAGCACCTAACGCTGCTCCCTCGGGCACAGCCACGGTCTCGACCGGCGCCCCCGTCGCATCGGCGAGCGCGGCCATCCACGGAAGTACCCGACTGCCCCCGCCGCTCACAACCAGACGCCTCGGTTTCACTCCTGCCATGTCGAGCATCCGCCTGATCACGAAGCCGCTCGCTTCGTAAGCGGCCCGTTCCATCGCGGGTGGACCCGATGTGATGTCGAGGTCGTAGAGGCAAGAACGCTTGTCGGGATCATGGAACGGGACCCGCTCGCCCCGGAGATACGGCAGCCAGATCGGGGCGCTGTCGGGATCGCCGCTTCTCCCGGGTTGGGAGACTGCACCGTGCTTGCGCAGACCGGTGACGAGCCCTCTCGCCCAGTCGACGAACAGTGCCCCGGCGTTGCTGGGCCCACCCACCAGCACTCGATCGGGAACGGTATGAGGGACGGTCCACAGACCCGGCGTCTCGCGCCAATCGCCGATCACTATCCACACGATCAACGTGGCACCCACGATCACCAGTACGTCACCGACCTCGGTGGCCCCCGACACGATCTGATCGCACAGAGCATCAACTGATCCACCGGCGATATGGATGTCCGTGCCCGAAATCGTTCCCGCCGACTGTCCCATCGGCACCACCTCGGGCATGTGAGAGAGATCCACTCCTGCAGCAGACAGGTAATCCAGATCCCACTTCCCCCACGAGTGGAGCGAACCGAGCGAAGCGGTCATCGCCGTGTCGATCGCCGGGATGCCACCGATCGCATTCGTGGCCACGGCCTGCGCCGGCCAGTAACCGGCCGCATTCGGTGCCTGGGTGATCGCCCAGCGGAGAAAGCCCTCGGCGTCGCGCATGGCGATCGACTGATCGTCGGTCTCGACCCGGCCGCGAATGTCTCCATAGAGCAATCCGGGGATCGTGGGCACCCCGGCTTTGTTAACGGCGGTGAGCGAGGGGACCATGCTGGTCACGCAGAAGCCGGCGACCTCGTAACCGCGCGACGCAGCCTCGTTGCGGACGGCGTTGAAGGCGCGGACCGGGCCTGCTCTCCAGGCGCGGCGGGCATCGTGCTCGAGACGATCCGCGGCTTCCACGATGACCCGGTGGGGGACCTGAACTCGAGCCACCACATCACCGTCGCCCGAGACCGCCAGGCCTTTGACCGACGTCGTACCGATGTCGATTCCGACAGTGACCTTGTTGTCCCGGGCCGGGCTCACCGTCTCGAACCTGACACGCGCGTCATCATCGGGTCATTATTGACGATACTTGCGGTGTCTGATCGGTCCGCGCCTGAATCCGGGACGAAACAGGCGCAGCCGCCGCACGAGTGTCTGGTCTTGTGAGTGGGTAAGGACGGTCCTTACCCCAGGTCGGCAGTGCGGACATTCTGACCTGACCATGCATGAACGACGAGAACAACGAGAACGACGACGAACGACCACGAACGAACAAACGAGAACTGGAGGATCGATCGACATGGCGGGACGGCGATTGAAGGCACTCATCACCGCTCCTGTAGCGGGTCCGGGTCTCGACCTGCTCCGCCAGGTGGCCGACGTCGTCATCGATCCCTGGATCGATCACGAGCCGCTTCGCATCTACGACGCCGATCAGCTGGCAGCCAGAGCCGAAGAAGAAAATGCCGATCTGTTGATCGTCGAGGCCGACCGCTGCGCAGGTCCTGTTTTCGAACGTGACCTGATCGCCGTGTGCAGTTGCCGCGGCGACCCCACGAACGTGGACGTCGACGCAGCCACCAAGGCCGGCATCCCGGTCATCCGTGCTCCCGGTCGAAACGCCGACGCCGTGGCCGAGCTCACTGTGGCCCTTCTTTTGGCAGCCACCCGTGGCGTCGTGACCGCCGATCTCGATGTTCGCAAGGGCGATGTGTACAAGGACGGGACGATCCCCTACCAGCGCTTCCGCGCCTGGCAGATCGCAGGTCGCACCGCCGGGCTCATCGGCCTCGGGGCTGTCGGACGGGCCACCAAGTGGCGACTCGAAGGTCTCGGAATGAACGTCATCGCCTCCGATCCGTTCGCCTCCGACGCCACCTTCTCTCTCGACGAGCTGCTCGAGCGGGCCGACGTCGTCTCCATGCACGTCGGCGTCAATCCCGACACGACCAAGATGATCGGTACCGCGCAGTTCGAGGAGATGAAAGACGGCGTGGTCTATGTGAACTCGGCGCGGGCCCAACTCCACGACACCGACGCCCTGGTGGCCGCCTTGCAGTCTGGCAAGGTCGCAGCTGCGGGCCTCGACCACTTCGAGGGCGAGTGGCTGGCCCCCGATCACCCGCTCGTGTCGATGCCCAATGTGGTCCTGACACCGCACATCGGTGGCGCCACCTTCGACACCGAGGTCAACCACACGAGAATCATCGCTGAGGACCTCATCCGACTGTTGGCTGGCGCGACTCCGCTGAACTGCGTGAATCCGGAGGTCCTGCGGGACCGGAGTTAAATGAACACACGGAGCTGAGCAAGCCCGAAGCAAAACGAGCAGAAATCTAGGCAAGGAGTCGCGGTGGACTTCGCACTGAATGAAGAGGATGAGGCCTTCCGGGCGGAACTGCGGACCTGGTTGGACGACAACTTGCCCGACTTCCAGCAATCAGGGGAGATCGGCGACGAAACCCAGGCCGACCGCCGCACCATGGCCCGGCGCCAGGCGTGGCAGCGCCGACTGCACGAAGGCCATTGGGCCGCGATCAACTGGCCGAAATCGTGGGGGGGGCGCGAGGCGACGGTCTCCCAGAACACCGTCTACTCAGAAGAGATGGCCAAGGCCAAGACTCCCGGCATCTACAACGCCAACGGCTTGTGGCAGATCGGCCCGATGATCCTGCGCTGGGGAACCGAGGAGCAGCAGCAGAGGTGGCTGCCGGGCATTCTTTCTGCCACCGAACACTGGTGTCAGGGATTTACCGAGCCTCAAGCCGGATCGGACCTGGCGAACCTGCGCACCCTGGCCGTCCGAGACGGCGATGAGTACGTGGTGAACGGCCGAAAGATCTGGATCTCGACCGCCCACCTCGCCAAGTGGGGGCTTTTCCTTCTTCGCACCGACCCGACCGCCATCGAGCGCGGCGCGAAGCACGAGGGCATCACCGCTCTGATCGTGGACATGGAGCTCCCGGGCATCGAGGTCAACGTCATCCGCGACATCACGGGGGGCGAGCTCTTCTGCGAGGTTCTGTTCGACAACGCTCGAGTCCCGGTCGCTTACCGCTTGGGCGAAGAAGGCCGCGGATGGGACGTGGCCATGGGCACGTTGGCGAACGAGCGTGTCGGGACGGCCGGCCTGTCGGTCTCGATGCGGATCGAGCTCGACAATCTGATCGAGACCGCCCGTAAAGAGAACCCTGCGGCGTTGGAGGACCCGGAGATCCGTGAGCGGATAGCCCGTCTCTGGACGCAGTTGGAACTGACCCGCCTGCTCAACGCCCGTGCACTGTCGAAGATCTTGAAGGGCGAGAAGAACTGGCCCGAGGTTCCACTGGCCAAACTGCAGTGGAGCTACCTGTCGCAGACCATCGCCGAGCTCGGCGTCGACGTCCTCGGTCCTACCGGCGCGCTTACCAAAGGCGGCCCTGACGCGATCGACAAGGGGCACTGGCCACACAACTTCGTGTGGCAGCGCTACACCTCGATCGGCGCAGGCACGACCGAGGTCCAGAAAAACATCATCGCCGACCGCGCCATCAAGATGCCGAGGCGCTAAAGCGGCCTACTGAGCGGAGGCGACCGCCTTCGTGACCGCGGTCAACAGGTCGTCGGAGGTCACACCCATCATGGCGTCGGCCTGGTGAACGTCGGATCCTTCGAACACCGAAACGATCCGCGCACGCAGGTCCGTGTCGTCGTCTGACTTTGCTCCTACCAGCGCAGCGGCCACCCGGTCGATGACGTCGGGTGGTCCCACGTGCATATCTCCCGCGAGCATCGCCGCCACGACCTGGCCATTTTCATCGATCGCGACGCCGGCCCTGCAGAGCTTCCTTCCCTTGTGGTTGGCGAACCCGACCTTTGACCCGGGTGGAGCGGCCTCGCGGAACCGGTCGCTCGATATCCGCCTGACCCAGTCATCGGAGGCGACCTTGGCCACTCCCCGCGACAGGCGCTCCCTCTCCTGGTCGGTGAAAGGTCCCGGTTCCCAATCGATTCCTGCTGAGTCGAGCGAGGCGAGAACCGCATCGCGGAAATCCGTGTAGCCGACAGGACGCCCCGCAATCTCCTCGGCGGTGATGACGTACTCGCGGAGGTCCTTCACCACCTTGTCCTTGAACTTTTCGTCAGGGACCCGCGCTACCGACAGGTAAAGGTCCAGATCCGGCTTGCTCAGGTTGATGAACCCGCCGACACAATCGACGGCGACGATGTCCTGCGCGGTCAGCGCGCCGAGCTTCCTCCCGTTGATCCGCAGGTCACTCGACCCCTCGAACTGAACGTCACCCAGCCCGAGACGAGACAAGAAGTCGAGTACGACCGGCTGGTAACGCTCCAGACGATCGTCCAGAGACTCGCCCACGGCATCGGCAGCCGGCTTGGGAATCAGAAAGGCCCAAGTGGCCGCGCAGCCCTCACCGTAGAAAGCAGTGCCACCGCCATAGAAGGGGCGCCGGATCACCTGGACGCCCTTGGCGGCCGCAGCTTCGAGATCCAACGTGGCGTCGACGTCGTCGAACCAGCCGACGTTCAGATGCGTCTTGCCCCAGACGCTCGTGGTGACTGCGCCACGCCCGGTAGTGGCGACATCACGTACGACGACAGGGAGTTGGGCGTTCGACTCGAAGGCGTCAATGGCTCCGAGGTCGAGGTAGCGCCACGGGGCGGAGGGGCTGAGGGCGGACGGGCTGGGGGCGGAGGTTGCGGCCGCGGAGGTCGGGGGGGAGGAGGAGACCGCGGAATCAGTCATTCGTAGACCACCACGCTTCTTGCGCCGACACCGGCTTCCATCTCGGCGAGCGCGTCGTTTATGTCCTCGAGCTTGATCCGCTTGGTGATGAGTGAGCGTGCGTCGATGGCCCCGCTTTGGATCATGTCGACCAGCATCGGGAAGTCGCGATCGGGGTCGGTTGAGCCGTAGACGCAGCCCACCATCGTCTTCGCGTCTAGGAACAGCTCCATCGCGGTGAAGCTGACTTGATCGTCATCGGCGCCGGCACCCACCAGAACCACCGTGCCTCCACGCCTGGCCATCGAATAGGCCTGCTTGATGGTGGCTCCGATCCCGACCACCTCGAACGTGTAGTCCGCTCCCCTGCCGTTGGTCAGCTCCTTGACCGCAGCAACCGGCTCCACCTCGGATGCGTTAACCGCGTCTGTGGCGCCCATGGTTTTTGCGAGTTCCAGCTTGGGGGCGAGCTTGTCGACCGCGATGATCTTCGAAGCGCCCGCGATCCTGGCCCCCTGTATGACCGACAACCCCACGCCACCCGATCCCACAACGGCGACAGACGATCCGGGCGCTACGTGAGCGGTGTTGAAAACAGCTCCCAACCCTGTCGAAAGAGCGCACCCGATCAGGGCGGCGAGCTCCATGTCGGCGTCTTTCGGGATGGGGATCACGCTTGCCTCGTCGACCATGGTGTGAGTGGCGAACCCGGCCACTCCCAACCCGCGGATTATGGCTACCCCGTCGAGCGTCGCATAAGGACTGGAGATGGCCTTTCCGAGGCCGACATCGCAAAGAACGGTCTGGCCCGCCAGGCACGCTGCGCAGTGGCGGCACGGTGGCATCCAGGTCAGGACCACGTGGTCACCTTGTTTGACCCGACTCACCGACTCGCCGACCGACTCGACGATCCCCGACCCTTCGTGCCCGAGCACAGTCGGGAAAAAGAACGGGAATGTGCCACGGATGACGGACAGGTCGGAGTGACATATGCCGCTCGCCACCAGACGAACCACGACCTGATCGGGCTCGGGATCGAAGAGAGTGATCTCGCGGATCTGCAACTTCTCCCCGAGGCCGGGTAGAACCGCCGCGGTTGCGGTGAGACCTCTGGAAGTGGAGCTGTTTGTCGAGACTTCGCTCACGCTGCGGCCGCTCCCGGAACCCTGACCGTGTCCGAGTCGCGCCCCGACCGGAGAACCTTGCCCGGAAGAGATCCGGTCAGATCGCCTCCGGTCACCACCTCGGTCCCGTTCACGAAGACGTGCTCGATCCCGTCGGCGCCTGCGTACAGGCGACTGGCGCCGCCCGGAAGATCGTCGCGCGTCTTCTCGGGGCCGTGACCCACGGTGCCGGGATCAAACAGAACGAGGTCCGCCCAGTTGCCTTCACCGATGATCCCCCGGTCGCGAAGTCCGTAAAGAGCTGCCGGCACCGAAGAGAGCATCTGCGCCGCCTCCTCCCATGACACAAGCCCACGCTTGCGGACCCCGTCACCAAGAAGTGACGTCGAGTAGATCGCACCGCACATGACGTCGAGGTGCGCGCCGGCGTCGGATCCGCCGACGACAGCACGGGGGTCGCGCCACACACCTGCCCGCGCAACCCAATCCTCTTCGGATTCGGGGATCGGCGGTTTCAGTCCCGTTCTGAGCCCGTCGGCCACGACGACGTCGAGCATGGCGTCGAACGGTTCTTTGCCGGTCTCCTTGGCCACCGCTCCGACCGTCATCCCCTCGTACTGAGCATTCTCGGGAGCGAATGTCTCGAGGAATTCGAGCCTGTGCCAGTTCGCCAGCGCTCCGAGGATGCCGGCTTCCTTCGAGGCGGCGCCTTCTTTCAACCGCCGGCGGACGTCCGGATCACTCAGCGCCTTGATGCGCTCAGCGGGGCCGTACCCGAAGATCTCGCGCCAACCCGGCAGTCCGTCGAGGATCGCTCCGGTCTCGAACGACAACCGGATCGACATGGTGTGGGGAAGGGTCAGCGCGACCAGCCTGCCGCCGCGGTCACCAACTGTGTCGGAGGCCTGGAGCTGGTGCTCGGTGCGATCGGGCGACATCGCCGACACCCCGAGGACGTTCCAGTTGGCCGGTCGGCCGGCGAGAAGTGAAAGCGTCCCCATCAGCTCCACCTCGTCATCGGAGAAGCCGTTGAGACATCCGGGAACAATGATCTCGAGGGTCGTACCCGAGTGGTCCTTTACCGCCGCGCACAGCGCCTCGAGCTCAGCCCGGTCGGCATGGCGGGAGGGAACCGGGTCACCGGCACCGTCATGGTGGGTGTGGGCCTGAGACGTGGAGAACCCGAAGGCTCCCTGCTCCATGGCCTGGTGGGCGAGGGCGACCATGGTGTCGCGTTGCGCCGCGTTGGCGATGCTTCCGACCGCGGCGTCACCCATCACCACCCGGCGAAGCGCTGAGTGACCCACCAGAAACCCGGCATTGACACCGACATTCCCGTCGAGGCGCTCGAGCCATTCGCCGAACGATCCCCACTTCCAGTCGAGGCCTTTCTGCAAAGCGGCGAGAGGCATACCTTCGACTCTCGCCATCATCCGTGTCAGGTAGTCGGCGTGCTCCTCACCGGCCGGCGCCAGCGAGAAGCCGCAGTTCCCCCCGATCACGGTGGTCACCCCGTGAAGCGGTGACGGGCTCGCAGTGGGGTCCCAGAACAGTTGAGCGTCGTAGTGGGTGTGCAGATCGACGAAGCCCGGCATGACGATGAGTCCGTCGGCGTCGACCTGGCGTGTTGCGGGCTCGTCGATGGAACCGGGCTCGGCGACTACGGCAATGCGTCCGTCGCGCACGCCCACGTCGCACCGACGTGCCGGAGCACCGGTGCCGTCGGCAACCGTCCCTCCTTTGATCAAGACGTCGAGCACTTGAACACCTCCTGTGTCGAGGGGCCAGATCGCTATCAAGAAGATCGCGATGAAGCAGTGGGTCGGTTCAGCCGAGAGAGGTCGAAATGGTGACGCGTGGGCGGGTGAATGCCTGCATGCCCTCGACGCCGAGCTCGAGGCCGTAGCCGGAGTGCTTCCAGCCGCCCATGGGCGCCCGGTAGTCGATCGCGCTCATGCCGTGCTGGTTGATGAAAACGGTGCCCGCTTCGAGCCGGCCGGCGACCAAGGATGCGACCCCTTCGTCGTTCGTCCAGATCGACGCGCACAGTCCGTAGCTAGTGTCGTTGGCCGCGCCCACGGCTTCCTCGAGCTCTGAATAGCCGATCACCGGGAGAGCCGGTGCGAACTGTTCCTCGCGCACGATCCGTAGGTCCGGACCGGGATTCTCGATTATGGCGGGAGAAACGATGTATCCACCGGCGCTCGCGTCTTCGGTTCTGACCGTCGCCGGACGGTGGACGCGGACGCCAGCGGAGGTGGCTTCGGCAATGAGGCTCTCGACGAAATCTTGGCCGGCCCGATGATGAACAGGCCCCATGGTGACCTCGGACTCGAGCCCGTCACCGACTATGGCTTTAGAAAGCTCGGCGCTCAGAGCTTCGACGAACGTCGCGACTTTTTCGTCGGGCACGTACAGCCGCTTGATCGCCATGCACACCTGGCCGCTCGTCACGAATGTCGCATCGAGGATCCGTTTGACGAGCGCCTCGGTCACTTCGACGTCGCTGGCGATGATCGCCGGGTCGTTGCCTCCTAGCTCGAGCACCACCGGGCGAACGGCACCCGACGCGGCGCGCATGACGGCCTGCCCGGTCGTCACACCGCCGGTGAAAGACACCATGTCGACGCCAGGATGGGTGACCAGCGCCTCACCCAGAGCCGCTTCGGGACTGGCGAGGACACTGAAAATGCCTCTCGGCAGGTTGGCCGCGAACGCCGCCGACCATTTGAGCACCGCACCTGGGCAGGTCGGGGGCGCCTTGGCCACGACCGCATTACCCGTGAGCAGAGCCGGCACCGCCTTGTTGCCGAGTACGGCGACGGGCCAGTTGAACGGAAGGATCGCGGCCACCACTCCATAGGGCTCGTGACGCACCTCTGTCCGACCGCCGCGCCCGCCGTCGAATTGCTCTGGACCGAGCGCCGTCCGCGTCAGTCCGCAGAACGCATCGACCATGCCCCCTGGAGTGCCGGCGTCGAACATGGCTTCGAACAGGACCTTCCCGTGCTCCCGGGTCAGCAGACGGGCGGTCTCTTCGGGATCTGCGATCTTCTGTGCCTTGGCCGCCGCTTCGCTCATGATCGCGGCACGTTCGTCCAGGCTCAGGGCCGCCCACGCGGGCTGGGCCCGCCGCGCCGCCTTGACCGCCTCGTCGAGCTGTCGCATCGAGGCCTTCGGAGCATTCAGGACGACCTCGTCGGGACGGACGGGGTTGGTGACCTCGTATGTCCCCTCCTCGCCCGGTACCTCGGCGCCGTCTATGACCAGGCCGATGTCGATCGGCTCCGGTGCTGTGGCTCTGGCGTCTTGTGCTTCCGCCTGTCGTGCTTCTGCTTGTGGTGCTTCTGCTTCTTCTATTGCCATCGGATGCTCCGACCCCCTGGCCTGTAGCTGGCCATCGCCGCGAACACGAGAACGCAACTGAAACGCGTTCTGCCGCGGAGGTTAGTCTCCGGTTCCGTGGCGCTTTTGCCCGACCCCCAGGCCCGGGCGATCCGGGTGCCCATCATCTCCGTGGACGATCACCTGATCGAACCACCCGACCTCTTCGAGGGGCGGATGCCTTCTGCCCTCGTTGACGGGGCGCCCCGCATCGTCGAGTTCGACGACGGCAAGCAGGCCTGGGAATTCGAGGGCGGCCTCTACCCGAACATCGGCCTCAACGCAGTGGTCGGACGTCCCCGCGAGGACTGGAGCATGGACCCGGCCCGCTTCAGCGACATGCGTCCCGGCTGCTTCGACATCCACGCCCGCGTCGCCGACATGGACCTGAACGGGATCTGGGCGTCATTGTGCTTCCCGTCGCTCGTGGCCGGCTTCTGTGGTTCGGTCTTCTCCAAGGCCAAAGACAAAGAGCTCGGCCTGGCCTGCGTTCGTGCTTGGAACGACTGGCATTCAGAAGTGTGGGCCGGCACCTATCCCGAGCGCATCATCCCGCTTCAGCTTCCCTGGCTGGTCGACATCGACCTGGCGGCGTCAGAAGTGGTGCGCAATGCTGAGCGTGGGTTCCGGGCGGTGAGCTTTCCGGAGTTCCCGGCGCGGTTGGGACTGCCATCGATTTTCTCGGGGGGCTGGGACCGGTTCTTCTCTGCGTGTGCAGAAACCGAGACGGTTGTATGCCTTCACGTCGGCGCTTCGGGATGGGCACCGATCCCCTCTCCTGACCCGCCGTTCGAGTTTTTCCCCACGTTGTTTCCTGTCAACGCTCTACTGGCGGCTGCCGAATGGCTGTGGTCCGGCGTGGCGTTGCGCCTCCCGGATCTGAAGGTAGCAATGTCAGAAGGCGGAATCGGTTGGGTTCCGATGCTCATGGACCGCGCCGACTACGTGCTCGAGCACTCGGCCTCGGGGACCGAGAGCACCTCGTGGAAATCCGACCTTTTGCCGAGCGAGGTTCTCGGGCGCAACTTCTACTTCTGCACCATCGACGACCCGAGCGTCATCGCCATGCGCGAACGCATAGGCGTCGACCACATCATGTTGGAGAGCGACTACCCGCACGCCGATTCGACCTGGCCGGATACTCAACGGGTGATGACGCAGACCATGGGCGACATGCCTGAAGCTGAGCTGCGCGCCGTAGCCGGCGGGAACGCGGCGCGCGTGTTCCGGCATCCTTTGCCCGCCGTCGACGATTGGCGGGTGGAAGTTGCTGGGTGAGGTCGCGCGCGAGGCGGCCAGGCGATTCGGAGACACCCCGGCCTTCGTGAGGGAAAGCGGCGGGGCCGGCGGCGGCGAGGTGGGTGAGGCTCTTAGCTACGCCCAGTTGGATCGGCTCTCCGACGAGGTCGCTTGTGGACTCGTACGTCGAGGAGTGCGTGAAGGCGACGTGGTCGCCCTGATGACCGGTTCTGGGACCGGGTACATCGTCGCCTACGTGGCCGCGGCCAAGGTCGGGGCCCTTACCGCGGGCATCAACGAACGGCTCTCGCCACCAGAGCAGGCTGCCTGTCTCGTGGCGGCGCGACCTGCTTTTGTCATCGTCGACGGGGCGGCGGCAGAGGTCGCATCCGGGGCGGAAGTGCTGACCGTGGACTCGGCGGCTCCGACAGACGAGATCTTCGGCGACCTCCGCATCGTCGGTGGGACACCTCCCGAATTGACCGTAGACCCCGACCGCCCCGTGGCGATTGTCTTCACCAGCGGAACGACCGGAAACCCAAAAGGTGCAGTGTTCTGCGGACGGCAACTCGACACCATCAGCGAGGTCGACGGCGGGAAGCGATTCGGTGGTGGAGGGCGGGGGCTCGGTTCCACGTCGATGGCGCACCTGGCGACGATGACAAAGCTGCCCCAAACGATCCGATCCGGCGGGACCACCTTCTTGATGGGCAAGTGGTCAGCCGGCGAAGCCCTCGAGAGGATCGAGAAGCACCGGATTACGACCCTCGGTGGCATCCCCACCCAGATCGCACTGATGTTGCGGCACGGGAGCTTCAACTCAACGGATCTGTCGAGCGTGCGCATCATCGCCCTGGGGGGAGGACCGTCGACGCCGTCTTTGATACGTGAAGCGCGCGAACGCTTCGGAGTTCCCGTCGTGGTCCGCTACACCTGCACCGAGGCCGGCGTCGGAACCGGGACTGCTGTCGACGATCCGCCCGAAGACGCCCTGGAGAGCGTCGGCCGAGCACGAAACGGGATTGAGGTCTCGATTCGCGATCCGGATTCTGGTCACGTGATTGCTTCGAGTGGAAGAGACGGCCACGTGGGTGAGGCGGGCGAAGTGGGTGAGGCGGGCGAAGTGGGTGAGGTCTGTCTGCGTTCGGCTGCCGTGATGGCCGGGTACTACGAAAATCCCGACGCGACCGCCGAGGTCCTCACTGCAGATCGCGCTGTCAGGACCGGGGACCTCGGATGGCTAGACGATCGGGGCCGCCTGCACCTGTGCGGTCGCGCCAAGGAGATGTACGTGCGCGGCGGATACAACGTCTTTCCTCTCGAGGTCGAAGCCGTTCTCGTCGAGCACCCATCGATCGCCCACGTGGCGGTAGCGCCCCGCCCAGATCCAGTGATGGGCGAAATCGGGGTTGCCGTCGTGGTCCTACATGACGGGGCTCGAAGGCCGGACCTGAGCGAGTTGCGGCATTATGCAGAAGACCGCCTCGCGCATCACAAGCTTCCCGAGGATGTGGTCATCGTCGACGAACTGCCCAGAACGGCGATGGAGAAGATCGATCGTCGCGAACTGCAGAAGTTGATCACCCGTCAGCCGAGCGGAGAATGAGGGACTGAGATGCTTGGTTCGAGACGGGTCGTCGTGGTCATGCCCGCTTACAACGCGGCGCTCACCTTGCGGCGAACCGTCGCTGAGATCGACCGCAACGTCGTCGACGAGATCCTCATGGTCGACGACGCCAGTACTGACGCGACCATTCAAGAAGCACGCCGGCTCGGGATAACTACGGAGATCCACCCCCAGAACCGCGGATACGGCGGTTCGCAGAAAACCTGTTATTCACGTGCACTGGCACACGATGCCGACGTCATCGTGATGCTCCACCCCGACTACCAGTACTCGCCGCGCCTCGTTCCTGCGATGGCGGCCATGATCGCCTCTGACGAATATGACTTCGTGCTCGGGTCGCGCATCTTGGCCCAGAACGCCATCGAAGGCGGAATGCCGCGGTACAAGTACCTGTCCAACCGCGCACTGACTTTGGTCGAGAACATGATGTTGGGATCCAAGCTCTCCGAGTTCCACACCGGTCTACGGGCTTACAACCGGGAGCTCTTGGAGGCCATCCCTTACGAGCTGAACTCTGACGACTTCGTGTTCGACAATCAGGTGATCGTCCAGGCGCTCGCGGCCGGTGCCCGGCTCGGAGAGCTCTCGTGCCCGACGCGCTACGAACCAGAGTCCTCGTCGATCAACTTTTGGCGAAGCACCAAATATGGATTCGGAGTCTTGGCCTCGGCATACCAGTACCGCCGTCAAATGGCCGGCAAAGCTTCATATCCCTATCTGGACGTGATCCCGATGCGCCCGGCTGCAGTGGGGGGCCGCGTCAACTCGAGCGTGGCAAGCGCGACGTCGCCCGCCACTCTCATCCGGCAGTCCCGTCTTCATCCATCACGAGAACCTCAGACGGATCCTCAGGGTCGCTGACTGCTTTCCGGCGCTCACTCGGCGGGCCGTGTCGGTCGGAGTGCGCCCGGCGTAGCCAGGTCGCAGTTTGCCGACTTGGGGGGAGCAGACTTTTCCCCGTTATCCTGCTCGGCCGTGACGGCCAACGGACCTTCGATCAGGCTCGAACCGCGCCTCGATCAAGACAACGCCTTCTTTTGGACCAGCGGCGCCGACGGAAAGTTGCGGTTTCTCCGCTGCATCGACTGCAAGACCTACGTGCATCCTCCGGCGCCCGTCTGCCCGACCTGTCTTGGTAGAGATCTCGTCCCGGAGGCGGTAAGCGGCCGGGGCACCGTCGCCTCTTTCACCGTCAACCACCACGCCTGGATTCCCGGCAGCGAGCACTACGTCGTGGCCTGGGTAGCGATCGACGAGCAGCCAGACGTGAGGTTGACGACCAACATCGTCGACATCGACGAGAACGAAGTCGAGATCGGCATGCCTGTTCAGGTGACATTCGAGAAGGTCGGCGAGGAGGTCTACCTGCCTCTCTTCACACCGGTTGGCGGCGTGGGCGAAGGGTCAGAAGAGACCGGGAGCGGCGCCAAGTGAGCACCGGCCCCCTAGTGAGCACCGGCCCCAGCCTGAGCAGGAACGAACCTCTCGAGCGTCGGACGATTATCTCCGGTATCGGGCAGTCGCAGGTCGGGCGGCGGCTCGGACGTTCCGATATCGACCTGACAATCGAAGCCGCGCTCGCTGCGATCGAAGACGCCGGCCTCACGCGTGACGACATCGACGGTCTTGCCACCTATCCCGGCATGGGAATCGGTGGTGGCGGGTTCGGCGGTCCCGGAACTCCCGACGTTCAAGACGCTCTGCGCCTCAAGCTCAACTGGCACGACGGTGGCGGAGAAGGGCCCGGACAGATCAGGGCCGTCATCGCCGCGTGCCTCGCCGTCGCGGCAGGCCTCGCCAAACATGTTCTCGTATACAGGACAGTTACCGAGTCGTCGGCACAGGGATCCGGTGGTCGCCAGGGAATCGGTGGCATGGGTGGATCCGTGAAGATCGGCGGCTGGATGCAGTGGTCGCTCCCGTTCGGAGCCGTGTCCGCCGCGAACTGGCTCGCCCTCGTCGCTCAGCGCCGCATTTACGAGTTTGGCCTCACCCGCGAACAGCTGGCGCAGATCGCTCTCAACGCCCGGCGGAACGCCGCCTTGAATCCGAAGGCCATCTACCGCGACCCCCTCACCCTCGACGACTACTTCGCCGCTCGGATGATCACGTCGCCGCTCTGCCTCTACGACTGCGACGCTCCCTGTGACGGCTCCACCGTCGTGATCGTCTCCCACCGCGACTACGCGCCCGACGCCCCTCACAATGTCGCCTATGTAAACGCCGTCGGGACGGCGCTTCGCGGTCGACCGAGTTGGGACCAATTCGACGACATGACCTCGATGGCGGCCCGCGACGCGGGGGCGAGCATGTGGGAGCGCACCGATCTCCGCCCGACCGACGTGGAGCTGGCCCAGCTGTACGACGGCTTCAGCATCATCACCATGGTCTGGCTCGAGTCGCTCGGATTTTGCGGACGAGGTGAGAGCGGCAGCTTCGTCGAAGGCGGTGAACGCATCTCACTCAGCGGGCAACTGCCTCTGAACACGGCAGGTGGGCAGCTTTCCGGTGGCCGACTTCATGGTTTCGGGTTGCTGCACGAGGCCTGCCTACAGATGCGCGGCGAGGCAGGCGATCGCCAGGTCGTGCGCTCGCACGGTGGACCTCCCCGTGTTGCTGCCGTTGCCAACGGTGGAGGTCCGATCGCCGGATCGATGCTTCTCACGAATGAGCCTTCCTGAGCAGCTGAGTGCTCGGGTGAGCTCGGCTGGGTAGCTGGGTACGATCCGTATCGTGCGACTCCACTACGACGACGAGACCGAAGCATTTCGTAGCGATGTTCGCCAATGGTTCGACGCGAACCTGCCACCGGCGCAAGAACGTCAGGAGCGTGTCCGCTCATCGGCTCACATCCCCGAGTGGGCGCGCAAGTGGCAACGCAAGCTCTTCGACAACGGATGGCTCGTCCCGGGGTGGCCTCCCGAGCACGGCGGCCGCAATGCCACGGCGATCCAGCAGATGGTCTATTTCGAGGAACTGACCCGTCTCGGAGTCCCCCGGTCCTGTAACCCGCAAGGCCTGTCGATCATCTCGCCGTCCCTTCTGGAGCACGGAACGCCCGAGCAGATCGAGAAGTACGTCCTGCCGACCCTACGAGCCGAGATCAGCTGGTGTCTGGGCATGAGCGAGCCAGGTGCCGGAAGCGACCTGGCCGGCCTACGTACCCGGGCCGATCTGGTCGACGACAAGTTCATCGTCAACGGCCAGAAGGTCTGGACCTCCGGTGCTCACGACGCCGACTACTGCTTCTGCTTCGTCCGGACCGACCAGGACGCACCCAAGCACGCCGGCATCAGCGTCCTCGTAATCGACATGAAGTCGCCGGGCATCGAGACCCGTCCCCTCCCGCAACTGACTGACCGCACCTACGCCGACTTCAACGAGGTCTTCTTCACCGACGTCGAGGTTCCGCTCTCGAACCTGGTCGGCGAGCTGAACCATGGCTGGTCCATCGCCGGCGGATCGCTCGCGCACGAACGCGGGATGCTCTGGATCAGCGAGGCAACCAGCATCGAACGGTTCATGCAGCAGGTCATCAATACCGCCAACAAGCCGCTCGACGACGGTCGCACCCTGGCCCACGACCCACTGGTGCGTGACACCATCGCCCGCGCCTACATCCAGGCCCACGCGCTGAAGCTCCTCGGCTACCAGGGATTCTCGAAGATCGCCAAGGGCCGGCCGGCTCCTGAACACACGGTGTTGAAGCTCTTGGGCTCAGAGACACGCCGGGCTATGGCGCTCGACATCGGAGAGGCCCTGGGACCGACCGGTCTGGATCTCGACCGCCACGACGCTCCCGGGGTAGGACGCAAAGAGAACGAGGCCTGGACCGTGCATCACCTGGAGGCCTTCTCGAACACCATCGCCGGCGGGACTTCGGAGATCCAGCGCAACATCATCGCCGATCGGATTCTTGGACTTCCCCGCCGGTAACGGGCTGCCGGCGCAGCCTGCTCTGCCCTGATTCACCTCTATTTCGACCCTGACGCCCGTGTCAGCAACGGGGGTACCATCAGTGCGCCCGGCGCACCGCGCACCCCGCGAAGCAGTCAGAACGGCGCAGATCAGGAGGAGATATGCCGAGCTACGGCCCCGAGGTCCTGGGACCGCCGCAAAGAGACCCTGAGCAGACATTCTGGGACCCCGAGATCCAGACCATGGACCCGGAGAAGCTTCAGGATCTCCAAACAGATCGCCTCCGCGTCCTGGTCAGCAAAGTTCTCGACACGCCGGTCCCATTGTTCGCCCGAAAGCTCGCCGAAGCCGGCATCACCTCGGCGGACGACATCAAGACCCTCGACGACATCAAGCACATCCCCCTCACGGTCAAGCAGGACCTACGTGACTCCGAAGCCGAACACCCCCCGTGGGGTGACTACCGGTTCTTGGATCCCCGCAAAGCGGTCCGGCTCGGAACCTCCACCGGCACGACCGGAACCCCGACCATCTCTCTTTGGACCAGGCGGGATCTGTTCATCGAATACGAATCGGGTGCCCGTTGCTGGTGGCGATACGGGCACCGTCCCGGGATGATCATCACCCACGCCCATCCTGCATACCTGTACGCAGGTGGGGCCCTCCTTTCGGGTTGCTACGAGTACTTCGGATTTCTGAACCTGTGGGTGCCGCCGCCCGATACCGACGAGCTCGCGGAACAAGGTCTGCGCTTCTGGCTGCGAGTGACCCCGGACCTCCCCTTCATGGGGTTCACCACCGGTCGGTTCTTCGAGGTCGCCACCAAGCTCGGCATCGACCCGAAAGATGCCGGACTCGAGTTCAGGCCGATGCCCGGGTTCGGGCTCGGCAAGGGAATGCCCCTCATGACCGCCGGTGCCGAGTGCTTCGCCTATCTGGGGAGCGGTTGCGGCAAGTCACCCGGAGCCCATCTCGCACAGGACTGGTCGATCGTTCAAGCAGTCGATCCGTCAACGGGCCTCGAGGTTCCCGACGGCGAATGGGGGAACCTCGTCGTCACCACCCTCGACCGCGACAACGGGTTGTTGCGGTATGACCTTGAAGAGGCCTGCGCCATCATGCGCGAGCCGTGCCCGTGTGGCGAGACGACCATCCGGGGGCTGTGGGGCGGACGCTTCAAGGACTTGATCGCATGCCAGGGACATTTCTTCCAGGCGAACGAAGTGGAATCGGCCCTTCGAAGTGTGGGAGAGGTCGCGGAACCCACGGTCGAGTGGCAGATGGTCCGACCCACCGGTGATCTGGAGCACAAACCTCTCCGTGTGAGAGTCGAAGTCGGAGCATCCACGACGACCGCAAAGCAAGACGTGGGTGGACTGTGCGCCGCGGCGATCCAACAAGCCCTAGGGATCGAGACCGTGATCGAGGTTCTGGACCGCGAGACCCTTCCTCGCGCCGGTTACAAAACGGTGCGTGTGGTCGAGCAGTGACAACTGTGGATCCCCTGGAGCAGATTGATCTGCGGCACCAGGTCACGCTGGCGGACGTCGTTGCTCAGTACGGCGCACACACCCGCCGGTTGGCATGCGTGTGCGGGAACGACCGTTACGACTATTCGCAGCTCGACGAGCGCACCAATCGGCTGGCCAATGCGCTCGCCGGGTTGGGGGTGGGCGCCGGCGACCGCGTGCTGTGGCTGGCGCAGAACTGCCATCGGTTGGTGGAGGCGCTCCTCGCCGCGGCGAAGCTCGGCGCGGTCATGTGTCCCGCCAACTGGCGCCAGACAGCGGACGAGTTCGCATTCGTGATCGAAGACTCTGCACCTTCTGTGGTCCTGTGGCAGCAGAACGAAATCGGAGAGGAGCTCGCCAAAGCGCGTGCGCAGGTGGAAGAGTCGGGCGCTTCCGGTGCCGGCGCTCGGTGGGTCCAGCACGACGGTGATGGTCCGGACGACTACGAAGCGCTTGTGTCCGCGGCAGATCCGTCTCCTCCGGTCTCGATTACATCGGTAAGCGAGAACCACGCGGTGCTGATGCTCTATACGGCCGCATTCACCGGCAAACCGGCCGGCGCTCTACTCTCGCACCGAGCCTGCGTCACCCAGGGTGCCTTGATCGGATCGATTCAGGGGATCGACGCCGACTACGTCTATCTGAACTGCGGTCCCCTGTTCCATGTCGCCACGTTCATGACGACGCTGGCAACCCTCGTGGCGGGTGGCGCCAACGTGTTCACGCCCCGCGTAGACGCAGAGGAGCTCTGCCGCCTCATCGAGTCAGAAGGATGCACCGGCGCATTCATCATGCCGCCGACCATCTCGCAGATACTGAAGCTGAACGGCGAGAAGAAGTTCGACCTGCACACACTGCGGACATTCCCGGGAAAGCCCGAGTGGACCGCGATGATCACTCCGGACATTTCGCCGTGGGGCAAACACCCCGGGGGATACGGGCAGACCGAAGTAATGGGCCTCGTCAGCTTTGGTGCTCTCGGGCCGTCCATCGGAAGCCACGGACGCCCGGCGCCCTTCCTCCGCGTCGGAATACTCGATCCCGACGGCCACGAGGTCGAGCAGGGAGAAACGGGCGAGATCTGCGTGCGGGGCCCCACGGTCATGAACGGGTACCTGAATCGGCCGGAACAGAACGCAGAACGAAGTGCCGGTGCGTGGCACCACACGAACGATCTCGGACGCTTCGAGTCGGACGGATCTTTGACCTTCATCGCGCCCAAGACGCGCCTCATCAAGTCGGCCGCCGAGAACATCTACCCCACGGAAGTTGAAGCGTGCTTGAAGAACCACCCGGGCGTAGCCGACGCAGCAGTGATCGGGGAGCCTGACCGAAAGTGGGGTCAGAACGTCGTCGCGGTGATCGTCTTGAAAGAGGGCGAGTCTGCAGACGCCGAGGACATCATCGAGCACTGCCGATCGCACATCGCCTCATACAAAAAGCCGAAGCGTGTGGAATTCGTGGCTGAGTTGCCGCGTGAGGGATGGGCTGTCGACTACGACGCGCTAGATGCGACGTTCGGGGGCGGGGGGTATCCCGGCTTCGGGGCCTGACTTTTGATCGGGCCTGACTTTTGATCGGGGCTGACCTGGTGATTGGCTCCGAGCTACATGTGGTCGAGGACCTGCCCCGCCATCTTTCGTGAGACACATAGCGGCACGAACCGGGTGAGCACGGCGCCGGCCTTGTTGACGAATCCGGGGATACAGACAGCGGCGTTGCGCTCCAACGCTTCGAGCCCCGCTGCAGCCACGGGGTCGGGTCGAGCCCACATGAAGCTAGGGACGTTGGACGCTTCCATTCCGGCTCTTTTCTGAAACTCGGTCCTCGTGAATCCGGGACACAATGCGGTCACGTGCACCCCCGACTTCAACACCTCTTCGTGGACCGCCTCTGTGAACGACCGGACGAACGCCTTGGTCGCCGAGTAGGTGGCGTTCTTCGGGCCGGGTTGAAAGCTCGCCGTCGACGCGACGTTCAGCAGATTGCCTGACCGCCGCGGCACGAAAACCTCGAGCGCTGCGTGACTCAGCGCCACGAGCGCCGAGATGTTGAGTTGTATCTCGGCGAGCTCCTCTTTGATGGGCAGCTCGCGGAATGCTCCGTAGCTCCCATAGCCGGCATTGTTGACGACGGTGCTCACACTGCGCTCACGAATTTGCTCGGCGACCTTCTCGACGTCAGAGGTAACACTGAGGTCTGCGGTGAAGACGTCGCACTTGACCGGAAACTCTGACATCAGCCTGGTGGCGAGCTTTTCGAGCGTCGAAGCCGTTCGTGCCACCAGAACCAGATCATTTCCCCGTTCGGCCAGTCCCCGGGCGAGAGCTTCGCCGATTCCTGATGATGCTCCTGTTACCAATGCGGGTTGTTGGGGCATGCGGGGAGGCTAATCCTGGCGAGCGCCGATTGAGGGTAAGCCCATCCAGGGCGGGGCCGATGCCGGGCCGGGAAACCCGGAGCCGGAACGCTGGCACATCCTTTTTGCAGTCAATAAGTTGAAACTGATCAGGCTGGACTTATCAGTTCCGAAAATCAATCGGCCAGGTTCAGGCCGATGAGGTCGGCGACCTTGGCCCTGTGCTGGGCACCGGTGCCGAAGAGGGCCGCGCCAGTCCTGATCCTCTTTACGTACAGGTGCATGTCGTGCTCCCACGTGTATCCGATCCCGCCGAGGCATTGGATGCCCTCGACCCCGATCAATCTCTCGCAGTCGCCAACGGCGGACTTCGCCATCGACACGGCGAGCTCGGCACGGGGGTCGTTCTCGTCGATCGCGGCGGCTGCAAAACGGACGCTCGCTCGCGTGGCTTCGAGCGTGACGTACATGTTCGCGAGCTTGTGTTTGATCGCCTGGAAGGACCCGATCTTCACCCCGAACTGCTCACGCTCTTTCACGTATCCGAGGAGTATGTCGACGATCCCTTGGCAGGTACCGACCATCTCGGCAGAAAGAGCCGTCGTCGCCTCGAGGAGGACTCTCGTGATCGCCGGCGCTAATTGACCGGGATTGCCGAGCACGTTCTCACCCTCCACGCGTACATTGGAGAGTGTGACGGTGCCTATCTCGCGGGTGGCATCGAGGACGTTCATTGCTTGGATCTCGACGTTGGGGTCATCGCTCGGTACCACGAAGAGCCCGAGACCCGCAGACCCGGACGTGTCAGGCTGACGCGCCGCCACGACAATGTTCTTAGCCCTCGTCGGTTCGAGGACGAAGCCTTTCACGCCGTCGAGCAAATACGAGCCCCGCATGGCCCGGAATGTTGTGCCGATGCCGTCGAGGTCGAAGGTCCCACCTGGTTCTGCCAACGCGAAAGATCCCGTAGTCCCGTCCCGAGCCACCGGTTCGAGAAACTTCTTCTGCTGCACATCGGATCCGGCGACCCTGATCGCGGTAACGAACTGTGACGCGGTGGACAGGAACGGTCCGGGTGCTAGCGAACGTCCGAGCTGTTCGGTGACAACCGCAAGCTCGACCACTCCGAGCCCGAGACCGCCGAATTCCTCGGGAACGGTGAGCGCCGGCCAGTCCAGCGCTACGAGCCGGGACCACAGGTCGTCTACGGCTTTTGCCGCGCCCTCCTTCTCCTCTACGACGTTGCGCGAAAGCTGAACGGTCTCCTCTCCTTCGAGGACGTCGCGCGTCGCTTCCTCGAGGTCCCGCTGCTCGTCTGAAAGGTCAAGGTCCATGTCTCTGCGCGCCTAGTCGGATTGATCGGATCGCTCTGATGGCTCATCCGTCCTCTGCACCACTACGAGGGAATCGACAGCTACTGCGCCTTTCCCCTTCTCGAGCACGACGACCGGATTCAGATCGAGCTCAGCGAGCCGCTCTCCGCAAGCTGTCGCCAACTTCGCAACGGCGAGTGCGATGTCGACCAACGCTTTTTTGTCCCCCTTCAGCCGGCCACGGGCACCTTCGAGCAATGCCGCACCCTTCAACGATTCGACCATCTCTTCGACGTCACGGCGGTCTACGGGAAGGGGACGCACCGCGACATCGTGGAGGACCTCAGCAAAGACACCGCCGGTGCCGAGCAGGAGAACGTGACCGAGGAGTGCGTCGTGGCTGACACCGACGATCATCTCGGTACCACCGGTTACCTGTTGCTGGATCTGGACACCTTCGATGGTCGGCGCCGGCTTGATCTTCGAAGCTGTGTCGATGAACTCCCGATAGGTCGAACGCACCTCGGACGATGAAGCCACACCCACTTTCACCAAGCCTGCATCCGATTTGTGAGGAATGTCCGGAGACGCGATCTTCATGACCACCGGGAACCCGAACGACTCCGCCGCCTTCACCGCCGATGTCGCCGATGTCGCGACCGTGTCCAGGGCGAGGGGGATACCGAACGACTCGAGGAGCTCGCGGGCCACGCCTGTCCCGATCGAAGTGCGGTGCCCGCCGGACTTGCCCGCCGCGTCGTCGAGGTCGACCTTCAGGTTCTGATCTAGCTTGGCCTTGACCGCTTTGCGCGCCCTGAAGTGCTTCGAGGCGCGCTGGTAGGCCGCAAAGTCGTTGAGAGCAGCAAAGCAATTGTGGAACGACCTGAAAAGGGGAACGCCTGCACCGACGAGCGTCCGGAATCCGGCCTCATCGGTCTTGAAGGAGTTCCATGTGACTACAACAGGCTTCGGCAACTCATCGATGAACGAGACGATGTCCTCCGCGAACCGGTCGGTAAGCCGTCCCAACGCGCCGGTGAGGCCCACCACGATGACATCGACATCCTCATCGGCACAGATCAGATCGAACACACGCCTGCGGTCTTCGATGGGGTTCGTGACTAAGAACTGCGCACCGTTGTCGACTGGGTTGGCCACGGTGAGGTAGTCAGGGATCATCTCGCGAAGGGCCTGCTGCGTCGCGTTGCCGAGTGTAGGAACTGGCACACCGTGGGACTCGGCGACCTCGGCCATCAGTGCGCCCGAACCACCCGAGATCGAGTAAAGGCATGCGTTCGGGCCGGTACCGGCGGGGAGCTTTGCGAACAGAGCGGCCGTCTCGAGCAACTCGTCCAGGTCTCTGACCCTGGTGACTCCGTACTGCTTGAACAGACCGTCGATGGCGGCGTCGGAACCGGCCAGATGACCGGTGTGCGAGGAGGCCATACGCGTCCCGGCTTCGGTCGAACCAACCTTGAGCGCTACTACCGGCTTGTTGGCCGCATTGGCCGCTTCGAGAGCCTGCCTCAGCTTCGGGGGGTTCTTGAATCCCTCGAAGTATCCACCGATCACATCGGTCTCGTCGTCGTACGCGTAGTACTCGATGAAGTCGGCCGCCTCGAGATCGAGTTCGTTGCCCGTCGGGACCCAACGGCTGAACGCAACACCGAATTCCGTTCCCTGGACGAGCGGCCGACCCTGGTGCCCGCTCTGGGTGATCAGCCCGATGCGACCGCCACGCCTGCGGACGGGCTCGGGTAGTACCTCGAACGCGTTCGTGTTCGTATTCGGTCCGAACACCCGCATGGAGTACTTCCGCGCGAGCTCGCCGATCTTCTTCTCGAACTTCGCTCCTTCTTCTCCGACCTCTGAAAACCCGGCCGTGAAGATGAGCGCGTACTTGACGCCGTGTTCGCCGCACTCCTCGATCGTTTTGAGAACGAAGCGGGTTCCGACATTTATGACAGCGAGCTCGACCTTGGCAGGTATGTCGGTGACGTGCTCATAGATCGGGATGTCACCGACCGCGCCACCCTTGGCATTGACGAGGTACCAACGATCGCCCCAGCGCTCGCTGTAATGCGCCTTCAGCCTTTCCGGCTTGGCGCTGCGGTTCACCGATCCGACGAGGGCGACCGCCGTCGGGTGGAAGAACTCTTCCAGATCTGCTCTCAGCTGCGCCACGTTCTCGATTTTTCTCCGCGCTCCGACCGACCCTGGATCGATACTGCCACCGCCCCTCCGCCGGGGCGGCAGTCAGTTCGACCTTCGACTCTGACGGATCAGAGACCGTAGAGCTCGATCGCGTTCTCGCTGCACATCATGCGGCGCTCGGCCTCGGGCACTCCACCCATCGACTCCTCCACGATCCGACGACTGTAGGGCCAGTCGTGGCGGTGGTGCGGGTAGTCCGTCGACCACATCAAGTTCTTGACGCCGATCCAGTGCCTGACTGCAACGGCGAAAGGCTCACGGATGAATGTGGCCTTCCAGTTCTGGCGGAAGTACTCGCTCGGGAGTTGCTTCAGTGCGGACTTCGTCCACGTCCTGTTGCGCCAATAGTGGTCGTCCATGTGCTCGAGGAAGTGGGGAATCCAGCCCACGCCGCATTCGACGGCGACCATCTGGAGTCCGGGGAACTTGTCGTAGATACCCGAGTAGATGAACTTGGACATGAACTGCGATGCGTCGCCGACGGGGCCACCCATCTCGGCGAGCCCGATCTCGCGCCCTGCTGCAGCGGCGGCCTTCTGGAAAGAGCCGGCCGACTTGCGCTTGCCTGCTTGGCGGAGACCGCTGTGGATGTGGATCGGAATCTGCTCTTCTTCGGCGGCTTCCCAGAAAGGATCGTCATCGACCGACAGATCGGAGCCACCCGACGGGTAAGCGGAGATGATCACCCCGCGGAATCCAGCGGACTTGGCGTCGCGCATCCACTTGATCGCCGTTTTCGTGTCGACGCCCGGCATCTGCGCAAGACCGATAAGGCGGTCGGGATCGGCGGCCATGAACTCGTCGTGCATCCAGGTGTTGTAAGCCTCGAGGCCGGCCAGGTGGTAGTCGTCGTCCTCCTGCGCCATGAAGGCGGCCATGGTCCTCTGCGAAGGGAAGAGCACTTCTGCGTCGACGCCGTCGATGTCCTGCTCTTCGATCCGCGCCTTACCTTCGAAGGCTCCGCGGCGGATCGTGTCGTAGGTGGACCCGAACCACTCCAGGTCTTCGTACCGCTTGCCGTACTGGCCGGCGTTGGTCACGAGGCCAAGAGGCATCGGCGCAGTACCGGGCACCAATTCCCAGGCGTCGCCACCCTTCGGATCCTTGACGAGCTTCGGAGCCCGGTCGGCGAATTTCTTGGGCAGGTAGCTCGACCACATTTCGGGGGGCTCGACAACATGCCCGTCTGCCGAGATCAGCCGGTAATCGCGACCCATCGCTTCCTCCTGGAGTTATTGCTGGAATGGAACCGGGCGTTGTTTCCGCCCGCAGACCCGAGGGCCCGCGAACGGCCACTACTCGGCTTTGATAAACGTACCCCTGTGCCCTGAGTTCTATGACACCGGCGTCAGCTTACTTGTTGCAAGGAGACGGTGCCCGGTCACAAAAAACGATGGCCCCCATTGCGGGAGCCATCGCGTGTTCGAGCGCGCCGGCTCCGCCGGGGCACTTTCAGTTGAATGCGGAACCTCGGTGGTTCCAGGCGCGGGGATGGGGATTGCGC
>JBAPRR010000382.1:0-1830 GCA_049281195.1 Acidimicrobiales bacterium | reverse complement strand
AAGGCACGCTGACGGAGGAACGTGATGCAAGGGGCTGGGGAAGACGGAGTGTGCCGTGTCACGAGTTCCGACGAGGAATTCGTTTCATTGCTGTTACCGGGCGACGTGCTGCTTTTCGACAGTTCGCTCGTGACCAGTGCCTTGATAAAGTTCGCCGACAACTGCCCGGTGAATCATTGCGGCCTGTTCGTCGGCAAAGAGAACTTTGCCCACGTGACCCATCCGGAGAACGACCACCCCGCGCTTGAAGTCGCTGACATTTTCAGCCGGCTGGCCAAGCACTATGACTACAGCGTCACCGCGTTGCGGCACACGGGCGCCGACCAGGACGTGGGGGCGCCTGGCGTGGTGGAGTGCATGGAGATCTTCCGGTCGGGACCGACGTCCTATGCCTACCTCACGCTCATCTCGTTGTTCGTCCCCGCCTTCCTGCGTTCCTACCGGCCCAATCTGCGACCGGATCGCCTGGTCCCGAGGGGGCTGGAATGGGCGGAGCAGGCGTTCCTGAGCAGCATGAACTTCGACAACGAGTGGCGGGATGTGGCGCCCGACAGCACCCGGTCGAAGACCCTTACCTGCTCACAGTTCGTTTTTCTGTGCTACGAAATCGCGTCTCCGCCGCTGCCCATCACGGTGCGCCAGCCGCTGGCCCGCTACCAGCGAACGGATCGAGCGAGGCTGCGCGGTACCGACGAAGGGCTGGGCGTACTCGGCTTCGACTTCCATCCGAGCCTGCGTGATGACGCCGTTGATGACGGCGTCCCCGACGTGGTCTTCCGTGGCGATCCCCGTCTGAACAAAGAGTTGATCTACGCCGCCAAGGACCTGATGACAAATATTTGCCGGCGCAACTGGGCCCTCGGGAACCCTGAATCCCCTCCACGAGAGGGCCAGGTGATTCCCGAGCTGGTCACGCCCAAGGATCTCTGGTCGTCGCCGTCGCTCACCTCGCGCGCCATCCTGGTCCGAGCCGCCGCCGATGGCCCCCGTGGGCTGCTCGAGGACAAGTAGCACTCCTGAGCGTGGACCGTAACGAGATCCACCTGGAGGTCAGCGACAACGGACCGGATGATTATCTGGTCCGGGTTCTGAATACCGACGCCGACGACGCACCCTCCACCACCATGCATTTGGACGTGGACGACCTTCTCCGCGGACTGCGCCAACTGGAGTTCAGCCTCCTGGCCTCGGCCGTTCCCTCACGCCGGCTTCCCGCCGGTGGTGAGGAACCGCTGCGCGAGATCGGCTCCCAACTCTTTCATGCGCTGTTCCGCGGTCCCGTCGCGGACATCTATCGGGACCGGCAGGTGAGCTCGGGCCAGCGCGGCGGGAACCTGCGCATCGTCCTCAGCCTCGCGGTCCCGAAGCTGGCACTGCTTCCCTGGGAGTCCATGTGGGATCAAGAAGCCCAGCAGTACGTCTGCATCCAACAACCCCTGATTCGCCGCGTCCCCACCCCGTTCCGCGCCGATCCCTTGCCGTTGCGCCCCCCGCTTTCCATCCTGGGGGTCGTGGCCTCCCCCCGGGGCCTGCCGGAACTCGATTCGACGGGCGAGAAAGAGCTTCTTAAAAAGGCACTGGGCGAACAGATCGCCTCGGGCGAGGTGGAGCTGACGTGGGAATCTGAGGCTTCCTGGGACTCGGTCCACGACCGAATGCTCGACGGGCGTTGGCACGTGTTGCATTTCATCGGCCACGGGGGCTACGACGCCTTTCGCGACGAGGGCCGCGTGGCCCTCATGGGCCCCGACGGCAGCGCCGATTGGGTACCGGCCAGTCGCCTGGCGGGGCTGCTGGGCGAGGCCGACCCCGCCATTCGCCTGGTGGTGC
>JBAPRR010000381.1:0-4214 GCA_049281195.1 Acidimicrobiales bacterium | reverse complement strand
TGCCTATACAGCTCACGGCTCATTTTTCTCACTACTTACTGGCATCAAAAACGACCAGGAGCGGTGTTTCTACCGCTTCACCTGCCGGATTGAACTTGAATTGCAGATTTAGTGAATTCAATCAGCGAGTCGAAAACGACCAGTGGAAGCGGCCGGTCGGCAGCCTCGTAAGAAGGCAGCAGTAACGCCCCCAGCGCGGCAGCCGGCTGGGACATCATTGGAACCTGTCGCCTCCACCGGACATATACAGGTCGTGAGCAACGCCGCTGCCAGTGACAAGGCGCTCTGGAACAGGGCTGTGAGCGGGGACGAGCAGGGGTTCGTGGCGGTATACGACCGCTACGCGCAACGTCTCCTGACGTACGCATACCGGCGTACCGGATCTGTCCACCGCGCCGAGGACACCGTTTCGTTGGTGATGCTGGAAGCCTGGCGTCGACGTCGCGAGGTTCGCTTCGGCGCCGATGGGACGATCGCCGGGTGGCTCTTCCTAACGGCACGCTACGTGCTCGCGAACGAAGCACGGGCAGCACGTCGTCATCGGCACGCGCTCGCACGGATCGCACAATTGGCGCCCCCGGTCACCGACGACCTCGATCGCCATCTTGTCGATGACGAACGCCTCCGTCGGGCTCTGGCCGCGCTCACCGAGCTCTCTTCGCGCGACCAAGATGTGCTCGAGCTCGCAGTGTGGTCGGGTTTGAGTGAATCCGAGATGGCGGAGGCCCTCGGCGTTCCCGTCGGAACCTTCAAGTCGCGTCTCTCACGTGCGCGCCGGCGGCTCAGCGAGCGCTGCGACATGCCGCACAAACCCTTAACTCTGGTCCGTCTTGCCATCAACTCGGAGGAACTGCAATGACGATGCTCGATAACCTGCCCGGGGAGCCGCAGATGCGGCCGGAACGCGCCGAGGCTGACAGGACCGTTCTCAGCGGCTATGTACGCGGGGAGGACGCGACCGTATCGGTTCGCTTCTCGTCGCACCTGGAATTCAGCCCGCTATCGGGGAACAGGCGGCCTTTCTTTCGCCGTGCGGTCGTTATCTCGCTGTTCTCCGCAGCCGCGGTGCTGCTCGTGATCGCCATCGTCGCTGCGCCGGCGTTACGGGGGCCCGGTGGATCAAAGGGACAAGTCGTAAGTCAGGGTCGCCGGTTGAACAAGGCGTCGGCCTGGAGGCTGGTGAGTGACCTATCCCCGGCGTGGCGGACCCTGTCAACCTCGAGCTTCGAGCCCGGCGGGCTACCCGCGGTGACCTTCGACTGTCCCACGACGACCACCTGCTATGCCGGCAACTTCGCGCCTTCAGGCGCAAACACCGCGGTCGAGGTCGAGATCACCGACGACGGCGCCACAACCTGGCATCCGTCGACACTGCCGGTCACTTTGTCTCGACCCCCTTCGCTCTCCTGTGTAGACGCCGATACATGTCTCATTTTGGGAATCGACGAGTCGGGCAACGCCACCTTTGAGGAGACCACCGACGGTGGACAGACGTGGTCGGCTCACCCCGGCCCAGACAAGCTCAATCCGACGGCCGGACCTACCCAACTCGCTTGTACGACGGCGACGTCCTGTCTTGCTGTTGCCCCCGGACCTGACCCCGCCGGTGGCCAAGTCGGTCCAGGGTCCGCCTACTTCACCGACGATGGCGGCGACACCTGGTCGACCTCGTCCCTGCCGAACGGGTTTTTCCCGAGCGCCCTGCAATGCACGTCGCTTGGGACCTGCGTCGCGAGCGGCTACCAGGCTCCGGACGGAACGGATGAGATGACTGGCGGAACAATCCTGTACACGACCGATGGAGGATCGAGCTGGACCAGGGCGGCCGTTGCGTCAGGACTCAGCGCATTCAACTCTCTGTCATGCGCAGACGCGGGTAGCTGTCTTGCGATCTTCTCCGGCGTCGGAGGTTCTTCCACCGAAATGCTCAGCTCGACCGATGGCGGTAAGACGTGGTTGGCAACCGGTGGCGCAGGAGTTTTGGCGCAGGGTGTCGTGATGAGCATCTCGTGCCCCGAGGCTACGCAATGTTGGACAACCGGGGTCATGGGACCGACCGGCACTCCGGATGAAGTGGGAGCAATCGACCTGCACACAGCACCCGGTTTTGCTACCTCCACGTCCGACGGCGGCAAGTCCTGGCAACAAGCTCAGTTGCCACAAGGTGTAGGCGCGATCTTGGGCATCTCGTGCCCCGATGCAACGAGCTGTTATGCGGTGGGCCTGAAGCAAGTCCCACAGAGCAGCGACACGCCCCAACCTTTCGTCCTGCTTGCATACGGGAACGCGCCGTAGCCGACCTGCGTGACCGACGGGCTACCCGCCGGGGCCTGGTTGCATCCGAGATGCCCCTTGCATGAACATCTAAAGGAAAGGTCGAGCTAATCGCCCGTCGACGGATCGATGACGGCAGACACCTTGGTGATCCTGTTGGCCGGAAAGCCCCCGCACCGGGCGTGCTCTTCGATGATGTCTTGATCCGGGGCGACGTAGACGCAGTACAGCTTGTCGTCGGTCACATAGCTCGTGATCCAGCGGATCTCGGGTCCTAGCTCGCTTATGACCTTGTTCGACTTCTGGCTGATCTCCCTCAGTTCTTCCGCCGACAGATCTCCGGCTCCGGGTACATCTCGTTCGATCACATACTTGGGCATGTCCGTCTCCTCGACGTACCTGGGGTATCCCTATCGGAGTACCCTTCGTATGGTAGTATCCATACTATGAGTAGGTCTGTCAAGCAGAAGGCTCTGTCCGGAGCAGAAGCCCGAGCCGCTCAGGGCGCAGCCACCAGGGCCACCTTGGTCGAAGTGGCCCGGCAGCTGTTCGGAGCGAAGGGTTTTTCTGACACCTCGTTGGACGAGGTGGTGGCAGAGGCCCGGGTGACCAAGGGGGCGCTCTACCACCACTTCAAAGGAAAAGAAGACCTCTTCGCCGCGGTGTACGAGCAGGTGCAAAAAGAGGTGTCCGACCAGGTGGTGGTGGAGTTCTTACGTCCGGAACCCTTCGAGGCCCTACGTCTTGGCTGTGAGCTGTGGATAGACGCGCATCTGGATCCGCAGGTTCAGCGCATCGCCATGCGCGATGCCCGGGCCGTACTCGGTTGGGAGGCGGTCAGAGACATGGAGACCCGCTACGGGGCGGTCCCCCTACGCGGCGTGCTTCGCCGGGCGGTACGCCAAGGGCTCATAGAGCAGGTTCCTCTGCGTCCCCTCGCCCTCATGGTGATGGGGGCTTTGACCGAGGCGTGCTTCTACGTGGCTGACGCAGACGACCTGGAGTCGGCGCGAAGCGAGGTCCGGGCACTGACGATGCGGTTGATTTCAGGACTGGCGGTTACTAAAGACCTTGATGGGACACGCGACTTGGAGGCAACTCGGCACCTGTCGACCTGACCACCTGCCGTGCGGAGCAACGCGCTTGCACGGCAGGTCAATCGGCCCGGATCACCACTCGCCGGATTCGCGGTGATCGCCAGGAAGAGGTAAGAATCCCCGGTGCTCCTTCCGGGCGCCACTGAGTCGTGGCATTTCGAGGCCAAAGCCGCGTTGCGCGCGGTCGTCCGCCATCTCGCACTCATTTTGCTGCTCTCGCTGCCCGCGATGGCCGTCTTCTGGCACGCATGGGACGGGCATTTGGGCTCCACGGCCACGTGCGCATGTAGCGACGCAGGCCAAGAGATCTGGTTCATGGCATGGCCGGCGTATGCGCTGTCGCACTTGAGCAACCCATTCTTCAGCTCGGCAGTCTGGTCCCCGAATGGAGTCAACCTGCTGAGCAATGCGAGCGCCCCGCTGATCGGTATAACCATGGCCCCGCTCACATGGCTGTTCGGCCCTGTCGTCACCACAAACGTCGCGCTCACGCTCACCCCCGGTCTGAATGCGTGGGCCAGTTGGATCGGGTTCCGCCAGTTCGTTCGATGGAGATGGGCGCCTTGGCCCGCGAGCCTGCTGTTCGGCTACTCACCCTTCGTGATGTCGAATCTCAGACAGGGACACCTTTCGATCGCATTCCTGGTCATACCGCCGTTGATCCTGGCAGTCCTGTACGAAATTCTCTGGAGACAGAAATGGCGTTATTGGGTATCGGGGATCTCTCTCGGCGCCCTTGTAGCCGCCCAGGCACTCATATCAGCCGAAGTCCTTGCGATGACTGCTCTCATCGTCGCGATAGTCCTTGTTTTCGCCGCACTAGTGGCTGGGCCACGCTGGTAC
>JBAPRR010000380.1:0-2692 GCA_049281195.1 Acidimicrobiales bacterium | reverse complement strand
CCGTTGTAGTTACAGACCCGCGCTGCCCGGTGGTGGTCGAGGGGTGAGGGTCGGGACGCGGTCGGTGATGGTCGAGAGGGTGCGGGGCGAGGACGAGCGCGATGAGAGTCGGGACGCGGTCGGTGATGGTCGTTGGGGAGAGGGCAGGAGCTACACCACATATGCAGCTGTGCGATACGAGGTCGCACGTGATGAGTGGCTACAGAGATTGGAGGGCCGTTTGATGACGGTGACGTAGCTCAGGCGAGTGCCCATTGCCTGTCCCCACCTCGACATGCGCCGCTGGTGACGGCGGGGTGTGAAGCTCCGGGGGAAAGCCCAAGGGCCCCTGTTCCATCCGGGGGTCACAGGCGAGGGGAAGGCCGGGCGGGCGAATAGCCATGCACCCTTGATGATGCCTCGTCAATGTGGACCCCGGATGATGGGATGAGTGCCGGGGTGCAGGGACTTTGCCGCTGTGATGCGGCAGGTGACGGCCGGATCGACTGCGCCGGTCGTGTGGGCACCACGGTCCCCGGGGTAGAGAGGGCGCCCTCTCCGGCCGTATCTCATGCGTGTGGAACGTGACAATCCCGTTGGGGTCCCGATCCTGGTGACAGGGGCGGGTAAGCCGACCGTGAGGGGAGCCCAGTCCCTCAGCGGGCAAAGGATGACCAAAAAGCCAATGCCGGTACGCCCAAAGGCGACAGGAAACCGGGACAGTTGGCCGGCCCCTCCGTCGGTCGTCCCGCATAACTGGCCGGATACCGGGCTGTGTTCCCGGACCCGAAAGGGAGCTGACGTGGTCAGGTGGGCCTGTGAGGAGCAGCGATGACCGACGATTCCCGAACCGATGGGCATGTTGGACGCCACGGCGTTGCCGTGGTGAACGGACCTGACGGCGACGATCTCGACTGGGGCTCGATTGACTGGGCCGAGGCCGAGGACGACGTAAGGCGTCTGCGGCAACGGATCTTCACGGCGTCACAGGCAGGGGACCTGGCGAAGGTCCGCAGTTTGCAGAAGCTGATGCTCCGTTCTCGCGCCAACGCTCTTCTGAGCGTGCGGCGTGTAACGGAGCTCAACGCTGGCCGCAAGACCGCCGGTGTCGACGCTGTCGTGGTGGTGACCGCCCCGGGAAAGGCGTTCCTGGCCGACTCGGTGCAACACCACGGTGGCTCGTGGACACCCCGGCCGGTCAAGCGGGTGTATATACCCAAGGCGAACGGGAAACGACGCCCGCTCGGGATACCCGTGATCGTGGACCGGGTGCGGCAAGCACAGGTGGTCAACGCACTGGAGCCCGAGTGGGAGGCACGGTTCGAGCCGAGGTCGTATGGCTTCCGCCCGGGCCGTGGCTGCCACGACGCGATCGCGGCCATCTTCAACACCGTCAAGGGCCCTTCGCCCCGGCGGTGCTGGGTGCTCGACGCCGACCTGGCGGCAGCGTTCGACCGGATCGATCACTCCCATCTCCTCGCTCAGCTCGGCGGCTTCCCCGCTCGGGGACTCGTCGAGCGCTGGCTGAAGGCGGGCGTGGTCGAGAAGGGTCGTCTCGCTCCGACCGAGGAGGGAACCCCACAAGGCGGGGTTGTCTCTCCCCTGCTGCTGAACGTCGCCCTGCACGGGATGGAACACGCCGCCGGGGTCCGCTATCGAACCTCCGGCCCTCGGGCCGGCGAGACGATGCCGGACAGCCCTGTCACGGTGAGATACGCAGATGATCTGGTGGCGCTCTGCACCAGCCGCGACCAGGCCGAAGAGGTCAAAGCGAGGCTGGCGGGATGGTTGGCACCAAGAGGTCTGGCCTTCAACGAGGACAAGACGAGAATCGTCTACCTCGACGACGGGTTCGACTTCCTCGGTTTCAACGTCCGCCGTTATCAGCGCAAACTGCTGATCAAACCGTCCAAGGCGGCGCTGCGACGGCACCGGGAACGGCTCACCGCCGAGATGAAAGCCCTGCACGGGGCCAACGCCGCGGCGGTGCTCCAACGACTGAACCCGATCATCCGGGGATGGTCGGCCTACTACCGGACGGTGGTCTCCAGCGAGGAGTTCTCCAAGCTCGACCACCACCTGTGGACGCTCACCTACAAGTGGGCTCGCCGCAGCCACCCGAACAAGTCGAAGCATTGGGTTGTCCACCAATACTTCGACGCGTTCAACACGTCCCGGCGCGACAAGTGGGTATTCGGCAACCGTGACAGCGGCGCCTACCTATTGCGCCACGCCTGGACCAAAATCGTCCGACACCAGCTGGTCCCAGGGACGGCGTCGCCCGACGACCCGAACCTGGCCGACTACTGGGCCAGGCGACGACGACGACACCCGCCGCCGCTGGACCGTGTCAGCCTGCGCCTCCTCAAGGAGCAGGCAGGACGCTGCCCCGTATGCGGTGGACTGTTGCTGCTCGCCGACCGAGAACCCCAAGACCTCCCCGAGTGGGAGCAATGGCTCAAGGTCACCCGCAAAGCGGTCCGCAAACATGCGGTCACCGTCCAGCGGGAGCCCGGCACGGACGACGAGGCCGTCTCGATCCGTCTCATTCACGCCCACTGCCGACCAAGGCCCAGAGCCAAGGCCGACAACAAGCCCAACGGAACTCCTGCACGCCCGTGATCCATAGGGCCTGCTTGAGCCGAGTGCGGTGAAAGCCGCACGCTCGGTTCTGAGGGGGCCCCGGCGCAGCAATGCGCCGGGGCTACCCGAC
>JBAPRR010000379.1:0-1559 GCA_049281195.1 Acidimicrobiales bacterium | reverse complement strand
TCCAGCATGGCCACGGCAAAGCCGACGTCGCGGTCCGCGGGCCTGCCGCCAGCCTGCTGCTTGTCCTGACCCGCCGGCTGCCGCCCTCCGATCCTGGTATCGAAATCCTCGGCGAGCAGGCACTGCTCATCCACTGGCTCCAGCACACGCCGTTCTGACAGATCCCAGATCCAAGCCAACCGCGCTTGCACAGCGGCATTTGAGCGCGTTCGGGCCGTGGTCAATATGGGCTAGATGCCCCGCCCTTGTGGTGCGGGCGAGTCCGCCTGCGGCAAGTCAGATTGCCCCGGCCGAAGATATAGCCTCGCCTGGCCTGGCATTCTGGAGGCATGCAGAGCGTGTATGAGGCCGCAGGCGGCAGCCAGGGCCTGCTCCGCCTGGCCGAGGCGTGGCACTGCCGGGTGATGGCCGATGAGGTAGTCAGCCACGCGTTCAGCCATGGACTCCATCCGCAGCACGCCGAGCGGCTCGCCGCGTACTGGGCCGAGGCCCTCGGCGGCCCCGCCATGTACTCCGGCAGGTTCGGAGACGAGACCTCGGTCGTGCGGATCCACAGCGGCAACGGCGCGCACGAGGAGATGGACCGCCGGGCGATCGCCTGCTTCGACGAGGCGATGCAAGACGCCGGCCTGGAAGCGGCCGGGCCGCTGCGGCGGGTGCTGCACGACTACTTCGCCTGGGCCACCACGACAACCTTGTCGCGCTACCACGAGTCTGCTGATGAGGTTCCCGACGGTATGAGCATTCCGCGATGGTCATGGGATGGACCGCGGAGGACTGCAAGTGCATAAATCAGTTACTACGCGGGGTGCTATAATAGACAGTGCTTTCGGCAATACGCTAATCCGCAATGGGGACAGCAAATTAAACAGCTCTCCGTCGGCCCCGATCCTCAGCGGGCGATCAAATGTGACCGTAACGGCAGTTGCGCGGCCGGTAGCTATCTGGTCAAGATCAATATGCGCACCTTTCCTGATCTTCGTGAGCACACGCAGGAAAGTCAGCTTCGGCGCGTGGCGCATAAGCACGATATCTAGCACGCCATCGTCAGGATCGGCCTTTGGCGCGACCTTCATCCCGGCGCCGAAGTAAGGAAGGTTCGCGACCACCACGCCGTAGCCGGCGAATTCCTGTGGTGCCGTGACCGTGCCCTCAGTCGAGGTAGAGGTGGCGGCATCCACACCGAACGTCACTGGCTCCCAGCCGGCGAGCGCCCGCAAAGCGGCGACCGGGTATACCAGGGGCCCGCGAATCAGCCGGGTATCATTGGCGATCTGTCCTGCCGCCGAGGCGATACCGAGATAGACGCTGCCTGCCACCGTCACCTGAATCCCGCCCGCGCCGGCAAGCGCGACCAGATCCATCGGCCGGGATTCGCCCGCGAGCAGCAACCGGGCGGCGTCGGCTGGGCCAAGCGGGATGCCATATGTCCGCGCAAGGTCATTGCCGCGTCCGACCGCGATCACGCCGAATACGCCATCACCATCCGGCTTCGCCTCAGCCACAGCGCTTGCGACTGCGCCCGCCATGCCGTCTCCGCCAAATGCCACCACCAGGTC
>JBAPRR010000378.1:0-30871 GCA_049281195.1 Acidimicrobiales bacterium | reverse complement strand
CGACCAGGGACGCCACAACGCGTCCCAGCCTGGGCCTTTTGATCGCTCCCAACGCCTTCCCCCTTCAATCAGCTTCAAAATTGCGCCTCTGTCCCACCTTGCAGCTGGAATTCTCGTTACAGATCGGGTCCCGGGTCAAGGCGGGAGGCACAGAAACCCCGGTGGTGCAGACACCAGTCCCGTCCCGGCTTATCTCCGTGTGCCTGCCTGAGGAGCTCTGGAGACGGTCCTGGTGCCCTGGGCTGACTCCTGCCGGCGCTCGCCTGACAGCTCAGGCGAACGGACTCTCGGGGTCCCAGTAGGTCTCGACCGGGAGTCCCCTCTGCTGGCGGGTTCGTGCCAGGAGACCTGCCACGAACCTGGCCTTGGCTGCGGCATAAGCGTCGAGGTCGTTTTTCGCCAGCTCGGCATTGCGTCGCTTCAGATTGGCGTACTCCTCTCGCACCACCGGGTCTTCACGAAGCAGGTCGCGTAACAACCAGTGGTCCATGTGGGCCTTGTTGTTCTCGACGACGAGGTAGAGATGATGGCGGGGCAGATCCACATCGTCTGGAGGAGCGAAGGACTCACGCCCGGTCACTCCGTAGTCGCCGCGCCATCTGTAACCGATGGTGCCCAGCAGGCTCATCACGTCGAGAACCTGATCGGAGCTCTCCACCACGATGTCCATATCGATGATCGGTTTCGCCGCAAGCCCGGGCACCGATGTCGATCCCACGTGATCGATCCTGAGCGCGACGTTTTCGATCGCAGGCCAGACGAAAGCAGAGATGTCTTCGAACTTCGACGGCCACTGCGGGTCGTAGTCCACGACGTCGATCTCGCCGGAGACCTTGAACGCCGCGACGTGGAACTCGCCCTCGATGCATACGGCAGTCAGCCCGCCATCCGAGGACGCGTCGTGGTCTTCGCCGGGCTCCCACAAAGCCGCATAACCCGATCCGATCGGACGCATCTGACCGTCCTGCCCGCTCACCTGACCACTCCCCGACACGACGCAGAACATCTGTCTCACGGTGGTGGGGTGGCGGCCGATCAGCCCCTCGGCCGGCACGTAGATGATCTGCACCCGGATCCGTGAGTCCTCGGCCGTGAGCGGCCCGATCCGAAAGCGCGAGCCGAATTCGTCGATCGGGATCGCCACCACCTGGTCGAACCGGAAGATCTCCACCGGATCTTTCTAGTGGAGGGGCGGAGTACGGTTTTGACGCCTACCGATGGGAGGAAACGTGCACGATCTCGTTATCCGGGGCGGAACGGTCATAGACGGGACGGGCGCATCGGCGAGGACCGCCGACGTCGCCATCGACGGCGGGGTGATCACTGAAGTCGGAAATCTGGGCGGTACGGCGTCGAAATCCGATATCAACGCCGACGGCGCCATGGTGACTCCCGGCTTCGTGGATATCCACACGCATTACGACGGACAGATCACGTGGGATCCCTTGCTCACGCCGTCGTGCTGGCACGGTGTCACCACTGTGGTGATGGGAAATTGCGGCGTCGGCTTCGCGCCTGTCAAAGAAGACCGTCACGATTGGCTCATCGGATTGATGGAGGGAGTCGAGGACATACCAGGCGCAGCACTGTCGTCGGGCATCAAATGGGGATGGGAGACGTTCCCACAGTTCCTCGATTCGATCGACGCAGTACCCAAGTCGATCGATGTGGGTACCCAGGTTCCTCACGGCGCGGTACGCGCTTTCGTCATGGGAGAGCGAGGCGCTCTCAACGAACCGGCCAACTCCGACGACATCAAAGAGATGGCGGAGATCGTCCGCGAAGGCATCCGTGCCGGCGCGCTCGGATTCTCGACCTCGCGCACGCTCGCGCACCGGGCCATCGACGGCGAGCCGGTCCCCGGAACATTCGCGGCAGAAGACGAGCTGTTCGGGATCGGTGCGGTCCTCGGCGAGCTCGGCACCGGCGTGTTCGAGCTTGCGCCCGCCGGCGCTCTCGGAGAGGACCTCGCTGCTCCGAGAAAAGAGATGTCGTGGATGAGGCGCCTGTCTGAAGCTGTCGGCCGGCCCGTGACCTTCGCCTTGAACCAGAACAATGCAGATCCCGACGCCTACCGCCTTTTGCTCGGCCTGGCCGCAGAGGCTGCATCGGAGGGCATCGCTGTCAGACCGCAGGTTCACGGCAGGACCGTTTCGATACTTCTTGGTCTTCAGACCTTCCACCCGTTCAACTTCGCGGCATCTTGGGCTGACATCGCCCTTTTGCCTTGGAGCGAGCAGGCCATCCGGATGCGCGACCCGCAGCTTCGCGAGAAGCTCGTCGCAGATGCCACCGCCATGGAGGACGATCCGATCATCACCGGATTCATGCACCCATCGCGGACGTTCCTGCTCGGCGAACCTCCCAACTATGAGCCGCCGCCATCGACGAGCATCGCGAATCTGGCCAGGTTCGCAGGACATTCGCAGTGGGAGGAGCTTTATGACCGCCTGCTCGAGGACGACGGACGGCAGCTTCTCAATTCCCCCGTCCTCAACTACTCGGAAGGCAACCTCGACGCCGCGCACGAGATGCTGGTTCACCCGACGACCGTCTTCGGATTGGGTGACGGTGGAGCGCACGCCGGTCAGACATGTGATGCCAGCACTACGACTTTCATGCTGTCTTTCTGGGCCCGCGACCGCGACCACGGGCGCTTGGCCGTGGAGGAAGCGGTGAGGAAGCTCACCAGCGCCACCGCCGATATGTTCGGGCTCACAGACCGTGGACGCCTGGTCCCCGGGAAGAAAGCCGATGTCAACATCATCGACTTTGAAAATCTCGGGTTGGAGAGGCCGTACATGGTCAACGATCTGCCCGGGGGCGCCAAACGTCTGGTGCAGCGCAGCACCGGATATCTGGCCACCGTCAACAGCGGCCAGGTGACCTTCGACCACAGCGAGGACACCGGTGCCAGGCCCGGCGTGCTTCTGCGCGGTGCACGCTGACCGGGCTAGGACCCTCCTCGAACGCTAAGGGCGCCTAGGGCGCCCTACGGCGCCGACGTCGTAGTGGTCGACGGCGGTACTACGACCTTGGCCCCCGGCGGCAGCTGGAACTCAGAAGCCGGCGGCGTTGCCGAGTAGCTCTCGATCTCGAAGCTGGTCGAGTCGCTGGCCACCTTCACATAGCCGAGGATCCCCTGGGCTGTCGTACAGATCGTGCTCGTCCCGGTCACTCCCGGCGCCACCAGGTCGACACACGTGAGGCTGAAGCCGTTCACCGACATGGTCGAGTTCGAGACCTTGTCCCCCGCGATACCGGCGGCGAGTGCAAAATCGCGCAGGAAGGTGACCCAGTGAGACGGTGTGTAGAAATCGACCAGAGAATTGTCAGTCGAGCTGCTCGCGGTCCCCAACTTGTTGCAGGTCCACGTCGACGAGCTCGAGGCGGGAGGGTCGCAGTTGAATTCGCCCGTCGAATTGACGATGAGGTCAAAGTTGCTGCCGTTAACAGCTGATGTGGCTGGGGTATCTGAGAATGCGACATCCATAGGGGGCTGTACCGCGTAAACGATCTTCGCCGGCGAGCTCCCGGTCGTGACGTAAGTGGCCTCGAAAGGCTGGGATTCACCCGACTGCACCTTGTCGGTGAACGCGTCGATCTTCTGCTTGTTGCCGTGCACGTCATGGGCAATCTTGTCGACCGCCTTCACCACGCCGCACGCATTCAGGCAGAACCCGCCCAGAAACAGGGCCGTTACGACCAGCACCAGGACACGACGATTGGCCACAAGTGATTTCGTACGGCCGATGAAAAGGACCATCTGACGCCTCCGGGACTGTTCGTCCGTTCGCCGGGCACGGGACCGCTGTTTTACGGTCGCACAACATAGGTCGAATTCCATCAGTCTGGACTGATCGTCTCGCTTTTTCACTGTTCTCTGTGCTCTGTTCACTGTTCTCTGTGCTCTGTTCAACGTTCTCTGTGCTCTATTCACGGTGGCTCTGGCGATCCTCTTGCTCAGCTTCATAAACCTGGAATCCCACTCCTCTGCGTGATAAGAGGAAAGCGGTCGATGTCCCTCACCAATCCTTCATCAAGTCCCCCATACAAAAGAGGTGTCATGCCAGGATCAGTCAAGATCGCTATCGGAACCTTGGTTACCTGTGGGCTGGCAGCGCTTCTGCTTCCCGTTCAGGTTGCGGGCGCAACAGTGCCGGCACGATCTGGTTTCGTGTTTTCCGCATTCACGCACGTAGCGACCACGACCACGACCACGATCCCTCACACCAGGATAAAGACCGACGGGTCCGCATCCGTATTCGATCCCACGGCGTTGAGCACAACCTGGTCGGGCCCGGTGCAGAAGACATGCACGAGCAAAAGGCAGGTGCTCGACTTCGTTAACAAGACCGCCACTACCCAGAAGATCACGTACCTCGGCAGCGTGATCGGAAAGCTGAAGGCCGGTGATGAGGCCGGCATCTGCTTCTGGGGTACCGGGAGCGAGCAGTTCGTTTTCGGGCTCCAGAATCAGAGCTCGACTTTGACCGTCTCGGTCTCCTGAACGCTGCCCCTGTCTGGAATTAGGCGGTTATCACTCAGGTCGAAGCCGTCAACACGGCCTGGGTCTGAGTTACCAGTGCCACGAATTTGTTGTCGGAGTCGCGCAGCTCGGTGTGCACGACGATCGTCGTACGCCCCACATGTAGGGGCTTCGACACACCCCTGACCCAGTCGGACCGCACTCCACGAAAGAAGTTGGTCTTCGATTCGATCGTCGAGGTGTTCGCACCTTCGGGAAGGTTCAAGAAGGCACAAACCCCACCGAGACTGTCGGCAAGTGCCATTAACGCTCCACCGTGGATGATCCCTCCCGCGGTGCACCTCTCGGGAGACCATGCCAGCGATCCGACCACCTCGTCGGGGTGTGCAGACTCGATCGTCATACCTATGGTCTTGGCGAAAGGCATCAGGTCGAGGAGCGCTTGCCCCGAGCTCCGTGGATCCCCGGATGAATCGGTCATGGTCTCATGGTCCACGCCGGCCGAGGCTCGCAGCAAACTCCCGGTTACTTCGCACGTGCACCTATCGATTGGGCGTGCGTGGGAGCCGTTAGCGTCCGGAAAGTTCGAGTCAACCCGAGCCGACCACAGCCTCCGGAGGACAACTTGAAGTTAGGCCTGCATGTTTCGGATTTCACATGGCCGAGCGGGCCCCCGGTGCTCGCCGAGGACCTGGGAGACGTAGCGGTGGCCGCGGAAGATGCCGGTTTTGACCGCGTCAGCGTGATGGATCACTTCTGGCAGATCTTCATGATCGGGCCGCCCGAGCACGAAATGCTCGAGGCGTACACCGCTCTCGGATACATCGCCGCGCTGACGTCGAAGGTCAAGCTGCTCACCCTCGTTACCGGCGTCGTCTACCGCGAGCCCGGTCTGTTGGCGAAGGCGGTCACCACTCTCGACGTCCTGTCAGGCGGCAGGGCCATGCTCGGAATTGGTGCGGCATGGAACGAGGAGGAGGCCGCCGGTCTCGGGATCCCGTTCCCTCCGATGTCGGAGAGGTTCGAACGCCTGGAAGAAACTCTTCAGATCTGCCTGCAGATGTGGAGCAAGGACGAGCCTTACGACGGCAAGCACTACCACCTCGGAAGGACGCTCAACGTGCCACAGACGCTGCAGTCCCCGCACCCTCCGATACTCATCGGCGGTTCGGGTGAACGTAAGACGCTTCGCCTCGTCGCCAAGTACGCGGACGCCTGCAACATTTTTACCGGGGGCGACACCAAGCACAAGCTCGACGTGCTTCGCGAGCACTGTGAACGCGAGAGCAGGAAGTACGACGACATCGAGAAGACGGCACTGTTCAACTTCGATGTAGGCGCGGACGGCGAGAACGTCGATCAGATCCTCGAGCAGCTACGGATCCTGTCGGACCTCGGGTTCACTGTGGCCCACGGAAGCTGCGTGAACGTCTCTTCGATCACCCCGATCGAGATAATCGGCGAGCGGATCATCCCGGTGATCGCCGACTGGTGAGCAATCTTTGAGATGTGCTCAGCCGGCTTTCAGATGTTCTGAGAACCAAGCCAGAGTTCTTCCCCACGCATCGGTCGCGGATGCCTGGTGGTAGTCGGGCCGCTTGTCGCAGTGGAATCCGTGGCCGGCCTCTGCGTAGCGCACGATCTCAGCATCTACCGGGGAGTCGGCGATCGCACTGCGCAAGATCTCGACCTGTTCGACCGGGATGCCGTGGTCAAGGTCGCCGAACAGTCCGAGCCACGGCGTCTGCAACGAAGCCGCCATTTCCACCAACGGCGGCATGCCGAAGCGGCCCTCCGTCACGCCGCCTCCATAAAACGTGACGGCCGCGCCGAGTACATAGCGGACAGCGGCGAGGAAAGTCACCGATCCGCCCATACAGAAACCCACCACACCGATCTGCGAGCGCTCGAAACCGTTCTGTTCGAGGTACGAGATGGTGGCGTCGAGGTCGGCCCTGAGGCCCGGTTCGGTCAGCGCCTGCATGTGGGGCATGACCTTTTCGATCTCCCCGTATCCGAGGACGGGGTCGCCCGTTCGGTGAAACAGGTGGGGAGACACCGCGCGGTACCCGGCCGAAGCGAAGCGCCGGGTCACGTCTTCGATGTGCTCGTTTACTCCGAACGCCTCCTGGATCACGATCACCGCCAGCACGGCGTCCTGTCCTTCGGATCCATCGGAACCTTCGGGCTCTGCGTCGTACAGAGCCATTTCACCATCGGTCGTGGTCACATTGATTGTCTTCGTCACAGAGAGAATCTGTATCACGAATTACGAAGCACCAACCCGCGAATGCGAGGCTCTGTGAATGCCCGATGTCGTCGCCATCACTGCCCTTGACCTCGAGCGGATTCACGAGATCGACGTCACAGAAGAAGGCGACGCTCTGATCCGCCAGATCGGTACCCGACTGGAGCGCATCGACAGGTCTCATGCCAGAGGTCCCCGGTCGGCCGAGGCCTGGGCTCCGGGGGTCCGCGAGTGGCAGGGATTCATCCGTGACGGCGGTGCTGCGTTCGGCGTCTTCGACCAGGGGCGGATGATCGCCTTCTGTGTGCTCAGAAACCGCCTCGATGAGGGCACATCCCAGCTCGCCGGCCTGTACGTCGACCGCGCCTGGCGCCGCCACGGGCTCGGGGCCCGCCTGGTCAGGGCGGCCGCAGACGCGGCCCTGGCAGATGGCGCCCGTGATCTGTACGTATCCGCGGCACCGTCGGAAGCAGCGGTCACTTTCTACAGATCCGTGGGCTTCGAGCCCCTCGAAAAGCCCAATCCTGTGCTGTTCGCCCTGGAACCCGAGGATGTGCACATGATCATGACGTTGGAGTCCGCACCGGGTTCAGCCGGCGGCTCAGAGTGAGGCACCGAGTGAGGCACACAGTGAACTGCCGCCTCGAGCGAGAAAGAACCGGAAGTGCGTTACGGTCCAAGCCCCGCATACTCTCGAAGTGGTGATCGACCCTCGTCGAACACGGCGAATTGTCCTGCGCGCGCTGGCGGGGAGTATCGCCGCTGTCCTTCTCGCAGGCGGTGTGAGCATCGCCGTGTTCCGGCATACCTCCACGCCGTCTAACGCAACCTCGAGCCCGATCCAGCTGCTCAAACGCTCGGTCCCGTCTTCCGTCGGCCACATTCCACTGGTGAACCAGAACGGACAGGCGACCGACCTGGCTGACTTCGACGGAAGGGTGATCGTCCTCGCGGACTTTATGACGTCGTGTCAGGAAGAGTGCCCGATCACAACCGGCGCGCTCCTCACGGTCGAACAGAGCCTCGCCAGCGCCCACCTTCTGGACAAGGTGGAAGTGGTCGAGGTGACTGTGGACGGTTGGCGCGACGACCCGGCCCGTCTGCGCGCGTACCAGAAGGCCTTCGGCGTCAACTGGACTTTGCTCACCGGTACTGTCTCGAATCTGAGCAAGCTGTGGTCATTCTTCGGCGTCTCATACGAGCGCGTTGCCGAGGAGAACCCTCCCGATATCAACTGGGAGACCAACCGTCCTTACACATTCGACATCGATCACTCAGATGACGCGTTCATATTCGGGTCCGACGGCACTGAGCGGGCGGTCACGGGTGGGAATGCGAACGTCGGCGGCGTCCTTCCGAAGGCGCTCTCGAAGCTGCTCGACTCTCAAGGAGAACAGGACCTGAAGGAACCGGGCTACGGGAGCTGGACCCCAGCGGACATGCTGCAAGCGGTAGGAACCGTCATCGGCCGAACCATTCCGCTAGCCCCTCAGGGCTGAGCAGATGAAACTTCCCCGAATCAGCCAGAAGGTCGTCGTCGGCGTCGTCTACGTATGCGCGCTGTTCATGGCGATCATGGACGTCACCATCGTCAATGTGGCGCTTCCGGTGATAGGTCGCGACTTCCACACCTCTCCCGCCGCGGTCGACAGCGTCTCCATCTCGTTTCTGGTTTCGACCGGAGTGTTCATCGCCGCATCGGGATGGTTGGGCGACAAGTTCGGCGGCAGAAAGGTGCTCCTTTCCGCCATCGTCCTGTTTACCGTGGCGTCTGCGCTCTGTGGCATTGCATCGAGTCTCGGCGAGCTGGTCGTGTTCCGCGCACTTCAGGGAATGGGCGGGGGTCTCATGACTCCGGTCGGGATGGCGATGCTGTTTCGCGTGTTCCCCCCGGCCGAGCGCGTGCGCGCGTCGAGCATCCTGATAATCCCGACCGCATTCGCTCCTGCGCTCGGACCGGTGCTCGGAGGCCTGTTGGTCACGGACGTCAATTGGCGATGGGTGTTCTTCGTGAACGTCCCTATCGGTGCCATCGCAGTGGTGTTCGGGCTGATCTTCCTGCACGACCACGTTCAGCCCGAGCCCGGCCGGTTCGACCTGGCAGGATTCCTGCTCGCCGCGGGCGGACTGGGACTCGCCATGTACGGCATCTCAGAAGGACCGCTACAAGGTTGGGGAACCATGGCGGTTCTCTCGACCATCTCCGTCGGCGCCGTTCTGCTCATCGCACTGGTCCTCGTCGAACTACGGATAGACGAGCCGCTCGTAGATCTCCGTCTGTACTCGAATCGGCTGTTCCGCTCCTCGAGCATCGTGATGGTGCTCGGTTCCGTCGGGTTCCTGGGCGTCCTGTTCATCGTGGCGCTCTTCTATCAGGACGGTCTCCACCTGAGCGCGCTCCAATCGGGCCTCAGCACTTTTCCCGAAGCCCTCGGGGTGATGCTGGGCGCGCAGATCTCGAGCCGGCTTCTTTATCCGCTGTACGGCCCCAGGCGACTGATGAGCGGAGGCCTTCTCATCGTGGCCTCATCGATGTGCCTGCTGGCACAGGTCGGCGCGACCACAAGCCTGTGGTGGGCGCGTTTTTTCATGTTCATTCTCGGGCTCGGCATATCGCAGGTGTTCATTCCGGCCCAGGCCGCTTCGTTCGCCACGATCACCACTCAGAAGACGGGCCGGGCTTCAACCCTTTTCAATTCGGCCAGGCAGCTGGGGGGTGCGGTGGGGGTCGCTGTCCTCACCACCGTCGTGGCCACGGTCGGCGCAACGCGCACAGTGGCAACCGGAGCAGTTGTGCCCAACCTCGCCTCGTACCACGCCGCGTTCTACTGTGCGGCGGCCATTGCAGTGCTCGGGACGTTGGCTGCGCTCAGAATCCACGACGAGGACGCGGCCGGAACGATGGTGCGGCGGGGGCGGCTGGCCCGCAAGGACGAGGGAGAAGGTTTGCCTGCGGAACCTCCCACGCCGGTAATCGCAGAAGCCTGACCGTGCCGGCTCAGGTCAATCAGCTGAGCCGGCTCATTTGTCGGTGAACCCACCAGGAAGTGGCTTCCAGTTCTGCTCCACCACCCAGCACACGGTCTGGGGCCCCAAAGGTGGCTTCGGCGTCTTGCACGCATCCGTGGGCGGGATGTTCACGTGGAGCTCGACGACGCGGTAGGCCGTGGGGCCGGCGAACCTCCCGGGCGCGTAAGTAAGGACCGGTGAATACCCGCCGGGGAAGTCCGAGATCTTCGCCATCGCCTCCACGAAGGTGCGGCGGTTCAGATCCCGTCCGGCCAACTTCGCGGCATCGTCGAACAGGCGGATCTCCTGGCACCAACCCTGAACGGGGCCCTGCTCTTCTATATAGAAGTTCATGTTCCCCTTGGGGATCTGCGGATAGGCCTTGTGCCAGACCGTCCAGCACTGGCTGTCGCCCGGGTCGTAGCCGCCCTGCGAATAGGGCCGGTCGTCGTCGATCCCCCCGAGAGTCTCCGTCGTGATTCCTTCCTGACCGTTCAGTGCCTTCGTGTACGGATAAGGAATGAGACCGAGAGACGACTCGATCGAGAACTCGTAGTCGGAAAGAAGGAGCCTCGGGTAATAGCTCTGCGACGTCTCGGCACCGAGCAGTGGGAACATCGCGTTGAACGGGACGAGCGGTAACACTGCTCCGATCTGGTCGGAGTGCAGCTTCTGTATGACGAGCGGTGCGTCACTCTCGGTCGAAGAGAACTCGGAGGGTTCTGCGGGCATCGTTATGACGACCGATTTCACCCCTGCCTTCCTCAGGTCGGGAAGCAGGTAGTCGTCCAGAGCGACCTGATCGCTCGGGCGGTCGCCGGCGATGACTCCGAGCTCCTTGGTCTTTCCGATCAGGCCGTCCGATACCGCCCAGTCAACGGTGGCCTCGAGAACCTGCGCCTGGTTCGGTCCTGTCCACCACAGATACGGCGATCCGAGCGCGGCCCAGCTGGGGACGGAAGACCACTGGCTGATGAGTGGCGTGTGACCCTCCTGGGTTATGCACAGCTGGTCGTCGCCCGTCCAGTCGCCGATGCCGTCCAAGACCGCGAACACGGCGCCCGAGCCCTCGGTCCAGTCCTTGCACACCGCCCGCATATCGACCTCGTTGGTGGGGTCGACGTTGACGATGACCGGTTTTATCTTCCGGCCGAATATCCCGCCGGAGTCATTGATCTGCTTTACGAACAGATTTATCGCCTGGACCTGCTCTGAGTATTCGACGTCGCCGGCAAATCCGAGGTTGGAAGAAAGCGCTTCCAGATCGGAAACCGGAAAGCCGATTGAGATCGTCGTCGCGGTGATGCCCACGGTGCTCGTGCTGGCCTTGTCGAGCGCCACAACAGCAGGGGGAGGTCCCTGTCCCGCGTTTGCGGGCGGCTTCGACGATCCGGAAGCAACCCCGTACGAGATGCCGGCGATCGCCGCCACGACCACCGCCGCGATTCCGACCCGCACCCCTGTAGATCGTCGCTGGAACCGGCGCCACGTCCGGCCAATCTGCCCTCCGCCTCGGCTAGCCACTGCTCTTCGTGCCTCCCGGTTCTTCGCGCGTGAGACTCGACCGTCTAAAGATTCAACGGCCCTGAATCTCGAGCCTGAATTTCAGCGCCCTGACAATGCCCCAAGGTACGGGTCGGAAAACGCTACCGCCATAGGTCTACGATCGAGTGGCAGCGGGCGACGGATCGAGGAGGACGGCAAATGGCTGTGATCATCGACTCGGACCAGCACCTGTTCGAACCGCGGAATCTGTGGGCAGATCACATCGATCCCGGCATGCGATCCGAGGCGCTCGCGATCTCAGACGACGAGCTCGGGTACTCGCACATCATGTGGCGAGATAAAAGTCTCGGCGTGGCCGACGTCCAATATCCGGGAGACTCGACCTCCATCGCCAATCATCATGTGAGGCGGAGGCATGGACTCGCCAGCGAGTATTCCTACGACGAGCAACTTCCCGATCACTACTGGGAGCCCCGGGCACGCGCACGTCACATAGCCGAGATGGGTCTCGATGCCGCAGTGCTCTTTCCGAACTTCGGACTGCTTTGGGAGAGGCGCCTTTCCGGTTCGCTCGATTCACTCACCGCCAACATGGGCGCGTGGAACCGCTGGTGCGCGTCGGTTCAGCAAGACGGGAAGGGCTCCCTGCACCCGGTGGCACACCTGACACTGCGCGATCCCGATTGGCTCGACCGGCAGCTGGCCGATCTCGCGTCCGCCGGCGTGCATCTGGCGATGATCGCCCCCGCAGCCGTCGATGGAAGACCTCTTTCACACCCCGACCATGACCGCATCTGGAGCTCGTTCGTCGAGCGCGGCGTCACTCCGGTGTTCCACGTAGCCGACCAACCGCGGATACTCGACAGCGCGTTCTATCCCGATTCGGAAGAGTCATTCGTTCCGGTTCTCGAATCAGTCTTCTTGTGGGTTCCTCCCGCGATCGCGATCACCGACATGATCGTGAACGGAACCTTCCACAAGCACCCGGACCTCCGCGTCGGGATCGTCGAGCTTTCCTCGATATGGGTTCCGCAATACCTGCTGATGCTCGACGGCGGTTGGGATTTCACCACCAGATTGAACGGGTTCAAACCTGCCGAGCTGACGATGCGCCCGAGCGAATACTTCAGGCACCACGTGCGCGTCTCGTCGTTCTCCTACGAGCAGCCCGCCCGTCTGGAACGGAAGTCCGCCGATATCTACATGTGCTGCAGCGACTTCCCGCATTCAGAGGGAACGTCGACTCCCGTTCAGGACTACGAGCGTGCAGGGTGCGCCCCGGACACGCTGGTGGGGCTTTTCAGCGCGAACGTCACCGACCTCATCTCTGCATAGCATCTGGACAGATCCTGCCGGCCCGTCTCTACGGGGCCGACTCCGCATCACAGAGGGCTCCGGACGTATCCCTGCAAGAGGCTACGAAGTGACCGGGCTCCTCCGGACCAACTAGAACAGTTCGGCCAAGACGGACCCCGACCAGAAGGATTCCTCGTGTCACCGCAGTTGCTGTCGCCAAACCGTGGGCTCGCCACAGGCCGGGTGCTCCGGAACCTGCCGCGCGCCGGAACCTGCCTCACAATCGCCGTCGCGCTCGGCGTCCTGCTCGCCGCCTGCAGCTCAGGCGGCAAATCGGCGTCCGCGCACTACCCGGTGACCGTCACGAGCTGCGGCTCATCGGTCACGTACTCCAAGGCGCCCACCCGTGCTGTGTCGAACGGCGTCAACACGACCGAAGACATGCTGGTGCTCGGACTGGAGTCCCACATGGTCGGCACCTTCGGCGTGGCATCCCACGCTCCCGAGGGATCGACCCCGGTTGCTTCTCACTACATGGCCGCTTACCAGAAGGTGGACGCGGTATCACCTGACAACTTCACGCTCCCACAGCTCACCGCGCTTCATCCCGATTTCCTCTTCGCCGGCTATGGCTACGGCCTGCAGACAGGGACGAACCTGACGCCCGCATCCCTGTCCAAGTTGGGGATCAAAACGCTTGTGGTGGCCGAGTCCTGTGCCCTCGTGCAGGCGACCACATCGGTGAGCATGAACGAAACCTACGATGACCTGGTGAACCTGGGGACGATCTTCGGCGTCAAGAAACAAGCCGAGTCGCTCGTAAGTGAGATGCAAAATCGCGTTTCCAAAATTCAAGGCAAGGTGTCGAGCCTTCCGAAGGTGACCGTGTTCGACTACGACTCTGGCGAAACAGCTCCCTTGACCGGTCCGGGGCTGGCCATGGTGAACGCCGAGATCTCGCTCGCCGGGGGTACCAATATCTTCGCCAATCTAAAGCAGACCTGGAGCACCGTGACTTGGAACCAAGTTGTCCAGGCCGATCCCGCTTGCATCATCATCAACAACTACGGCACGACCACCGCTACCCAGAAAGAGCAATTTCTGGAGTCGAGCCCGATCACCAAGAACCTGACTGCGGTCAAAAACAAGTGCTTCCTGCCGCTTGACTATGACGAGGTAACACCGTCACCACGTGACGTTGAAGCTGTTTCCGCAATAGCGAAGTGGCTTCACCCGACGGCGTTCAGCAAGAGCTGACGCTTACGAATAGGCGCTGCGCCACATCAGGGCCCAGGGCGAGCACAGAGTCGCCGATCTCGACGACGAGCGTTCCATCGGGAGCTTTGCTGGAAACGCGCGCCGTTGCGCCGGGGATGAATCCCGCGTCATCCAGGTACAGAAGAGTCGCTGTTTCGAGCTCGATCTCCTCCGACACCCTTTCGAGCTTCACCTTCGCGTCGAGTGTCACTTGATCGAGTGCCACGAGCGTGGCCGGATCCACCGGCTTGTTGGAGCTGCGCGGGATGGGATTCCCGTGCGGGCACGTGGCCGGATCCCCGAGCAACTCGACGAGCTTCTGTTCGACCTCGTCGGAGATGACGTGCTCCCAACGCCCCGCCTCCTCGTGCACCTTGTGCCAGGGCAGGCCTATGACATCGATCAGCAACCTCTCGGCCAGGCGATGTTTGCGGACCACGCTCTCTCCGAGGGCCCTGCCTTTTTCTGTCAGGGAGATCCGCCGGCCGGATCTCGACAAGAGGCCGTCCTCCGTCAAGCGGTCCAGCATCTCCGAGACTGCCGGCGGCGACTTGCCCAGACGTTCCGCCAGGCGCGCCTGGATCACCGGGGTCCCCTCCTCCGCCAGGTATTCGATCGCCTGCAGGTACTCCTCCGCAGGCGGGTGGAACTCCGGTTTGTCCATCACGATCTGAGGGTAGCTTGACACCGCTCATTAGGGTCCCCTAAGAATCGGTATATTAGGTCCACCTAATATCGGGAGAACAGACGGGTGACAGATCGTCTCAGAAAGATTTCCCTGGTCGCGGCCCTGTGCGGCGTTGTGGTGGGAACGGCCGCGTGCGGATCGTCGGGCTCCGCGGGGGGCACCACGACGACCACCGTCGCAATCCACAGCACCTGCCAGGACATCGCTGCGGTCCTGAGCGACGGGCCAGATCCGGGGGCGGACCCCGTCGGTTACGCCCTGGCCCAGGTTTCGCCCCTTCGTCAGATCCACACCAGTGACGCCTCTTTGCAAAGAGCCGTCGACAACCTGGCGTCTGCATACGAGGAGGTCTACAAGACCAACGGCTCCAAAGCGGCCAACGACGCCGTCACCCAGGCGAGCAATCGGGTGAACGCGATCTGCCCCGGCGCAGCTTCTTAGCCGGCATGAAGGAGAACCTGACAATGAGAAATGCGACCTCTGCGACGCTCCTCGCAGTAGTCATCACCGGCGGCGCTCTCTTCAGCGCATGCAGCTCGTCGGGATCCGGTTCGGGGGGATCCGGACAATCGATAACTCTCTACAACGGGCAGCACGAGCAGACCACGGACACTCTGGTCAGTGCCTTCGAGGCCTCCACCGGGATAACCGTGAACGTGCGAAGCGACGACGAAGACACCCTGGCCGACCAGATCGTCGTGGAGGGGAAGAATTCCCCCGCCGACGTCATCTTCACCGAGAACTCGCCGGCTCTCGAGTACCTACAGGAGAAAGGTCTTCTCGCACCGGTCGATCCGTCGAGCCTCGCTGACACGCCGAGCAAGTACAACTCGCCTGAGGACGACTGGGTGGGCGTTTCCGCACGGGTGAGCGTCTTGATCTACAACCCCAGTCTCATCTCCAAAACCCAGCTCCCGAATTCAGTGCTCCAGCTGGCGAACCCGCAGTACGCGGGGAAGCTCGCCTTCGCCGCGGGCGAGACCGACTTCCAGCCCATCGTGACCTCGGTGGTCAGGACATACGGCCGCACCAGGGCACTGCAGTGGCTGGAAGGGATCAAGTCCAATGCCGGTAGCCACATCTATCCGGACAACGAGACGATCGCAGACGAGGTGAACAGAGGTGCCGTCGCCTTCGGTGTGGTCAACCAGTACTACTGGTACCGGATGCGTGCCGAGGTCGGTGCAGGGAACATGCACTCGGATATCACCTACTTCGCGCCGCACGACCCGGGCTACGTCCTCGACGTGTCAGGAGCTGCAATCCTCAAGTCTTCCAAGCATCAGTCGGCCGCCCAGAAGTTCCTGGCATTCCTCGTCTCCAAGCAGGGCCAAGACATAATCGCCCACTCGATCAGCTACGAGTACCCCATCGCGTCAGGGGTGTCGACGGCTCAACCGGAGACTCCTTTCAAACAGCTCGAGCCGAACTCGATAACGATCCCCGAACTGGGAGACGGGTCGACCGCCATAGCGCTTCTCCAACAGGTCGGCTTGCTGTAGCAGGGTCCGGGTGGCCCAGCACAGTCAGCTGACACGAGAATGAGCCGGTGACAACGACGCTTGCGCCTTCTGAGACGCCGGGATCGCAAGCGCCCGGTCCGCCGGTGGTGGGCGTAGTGCGGGCGCGTCGCCTGCGGTCGTCGCGCGTGCTGTTGGCCGCGAGCGTCGTAGTTGCCGTGGTGCTGATAGTGCCCCTGGTCTTCTTGCTCATCGAGGCTGACGGCGCGGGGATCTCGAGTGTGTGGCACCTCATCTGGAGGCCCCTCACAGCCCAGCTGTTGTGGAACACGGTCAGGCTTACCTTCGTAGTCACGATCCTGTGCGCGATCATCGGAACGCTCTCCGCGTTCTGCGTGGAACGGACCGATCTCCCCGGGCGCCGCATCTGGGCCGTGGTTGTGGTGGTCCCTTTCGCCATCCCCGACTTTGTGGTGGGCTTCGGCTGGGCGTCACTTTCGACCTGGGTGCAGGGATTCAGGGGAGCGGTTCTGGTGATGACGCTCGCCGTCTATCCACTCGTGTACCTGCCTGTGGCGGCAAGCTTGCGTAGCGCAGACCCGTCGCTCGAAGAGGTGTCGCGGAGTTTGGGCCACGGAAGGGTCAAGACCTTCTTCAAGGTCACGCTCGGACAGGCCAGGGGGGCGATCCTCGGCGGGTGCGTGCTCGTCTCCCTCGTGATCCTCGCAGAGTACGGAGCGTTCGAGATCCTCACGTACCGGACCTTCACGACCGAGATATTCGACGAGTTCCGCGTCTTTCAAGTGCCCATCGCTTGTGCCCTTTCACTCGTCCTGATCGTTTTGAGCCTGATCATTCTCGGGGCGGAGGTGGTGCTTCGCGGCAAGGGACGTGTCGTGCGCACCGGGCAATTCGCCCAACGCGAGACACGGAGACACCAGCTCGGTAAAGCGAAGATCCCGGTGCTCCTCGGGTTCACGGTCCTCGTGATCCTGGCGCTCGGCGTCCCTGTCGGAGCGAGCATCTACTGGATCTTCGAAGGGGGTAGCGCCTCGATAACGGGAGCTTCGAGCGTTTCTCTGTTCTCGGCGGCCTGGCACACCGCCGCCTACAGCGGCGTCGCGGCCCTGCTCGCCACGTTGCTGGCGCTTCCTCTCGCTCTACTCTCCGTGCGGCATTCCAGCCGGCTGTCGCGCCTGTTGGAACGGTGCTCTTACCTGGTGCTCGCGATGCCGGGCGTGATCATCGCGTTCACGCTCAGCTACTTCTCGGTGCGCTACGCCGATGCGTTCGAGTACCAGAGCGCGGCGATGCTGGTGGTCGCCTACGCCATCCTCTTCTTCCCGCTGGCGCTCGTCGGGGTGAGGGCCTCTGTCACGTACGCGCCGGTGAGTCTGGAAGAGGTGGCAAAGTCGCTCGGGGTCAAGAACTGGAAGGTGTTCCTCAGGGTGACCCTGCCATTGGTGGGACCGGGCATCGCCGCGGCGTTCTGCCTCGTGTTCCTGGCCTGTGTCACCGAGCTCACCGCGACCCTGATCCTCGTTCCGACCGGCGTGCAGACCCTGGCCACTCAATTCTGGAATTACCAGGGCAATCTTTCGTACGGCCAGGCGGCGCCATTTGCTCTGGTCATGATCCTGATCGCGGCGGGACCGAGCTACGTCCTCGCCCGGTACTTCGACAGGCGCCCGGCCGGAGGCACGGCTCAGGCCTGATCCTGCTGGGGCCTGCCAGTGGCGCCGACGCCTGTACGGTGCACTTGGAGCCCGACGACGAAGGAGTCTGACTGACGATGGCGACCGACAGGCCAATGCAGCTTGGGATGATCGGACTGGGACGGATGGGCGCGAACCTCGTGCGCCGCCTGATGCGCGACGGTCACCGCTGCGTCGTCTACGACGTGAGTGCGGACGCGGTGAAAGCGCTCGCTGATGTTGGGGCGACGGGCTCCACGTCGCTCTCCGATTTCGTCTCGAAGCTCGAAAAGCCGAGGGCTCTTTGGATCATGGTTCCCGCAGGCATCGTCCAGTCCACGCTCGACGAGCTCGTTCCGCTTCTGGAGCCGGGGGACATGGTCATCGACGGCGGCAATTCCTACTACCGCGACGACATTGCGAGGGCCAAGGAGCTCGCAAAATCGAGCCTCCACTACATCGACTGTGGCACGAGCGGCGGGGTGTGGGGCCTCGACAGGGGCTACTGCCTGATGATCGGGGGCGAGGAGGAGCCGATCACCCGTCTCGACCCCATCTTCAAGACCATCGCGCCGGGCATCGGTACGGCGGAGCCCACCCCGAGCAGGACAATCAAGGGCGGAACCGCTCCAGACGGATATCTCAGATGTGGTCCGAACGGTGCAGGCCACTTCGTCAAGATGATCCACAACGGCATCGAGTACGGAATGATGGCGGCGATCGCAGAGGGATTGAGCATCCTCGAGCACGCCAACGCAGGATCCACCGCGGCAGCGGAGGTGGATGCCGAGACGACTCCTCTTCGCGATCCCGAGGCATACCAATACGACATCGATGTCGCCGAGGTCGCAGAACTGTGGCGCCGCGGATCGGTGATCGGGTCGTGGTTGATCGATCTGACAGCCGATGCGTTCGCCCGTTCGCCTCAGTTGGACGACTTCGAGGGCCACGTGTCCGACTCGGGCGAGGGCCGCTGGACGGTCGAAGCCGCCATCGACACCGGCGTTCCCGCCTCTGTCATAACCGCAGCCCTGTACGAACGGTTCGAGTCACGGGGCAACGGCGATTTCACCGACAAGATCCTCTCTGCCATGCGATCTGAATTCGGAGGCCACGCAGAGAGGAAGTGACTGGCGGGCACCCCGGAGTCGCATTACGACCCGAAGTGCGTTCAGTACGTGTTCAGCGCCGGCCCAGATCAACAGCTGTTTGGTGAAGCTCGTCGCGGAAGTCCGGATGAGCGATCTCCGCGAGGGCATTGGCGCGTTCACGAACCGTCAGGCCGGCGAGCTGAGCGGCTCCGAACTCGGTGACGATCACGCCGGTGTGATGCCGGGGCGTCGACACGACGGAACCCACGGGTAGGAGGGGGAGGATCCGCGACCTGATCGTGCCATCGACGGTGGCCGTCGAGCGCATACAGATCAGCGAATACGAGTCAGTGTGAAGCTCTGCGCCGGCAACGAAGTCCTCGTGCCCGCCGACACCCGAGATCTGCTTGCCGTCGATGTTGTCGGCGACGACCTGACCGTACAGGTCGATGCACAGAGCTCCGTTTATGGAGACCAGGCCATGGTTGTGCCCGATGATCGTCGGGTCGTTCACCACGTCGACAGGGAGAAACGCCACCTCGGCGTTACCGTCGAGCCATCGGTAGAGCTCGCTGGTGCCGAGCGCGAAGGTCGTCACAGACACCCCGCCGAAGATCCCCTTTCCGGTGTTCGTCACCTTTCCGGCCTGGTGCAGGTGCATGAGCCCTGTTGTGAACATCTCTGAATGGACGCCATAGCCGCCTCCGCCGCCGTTGGCGAGCCGGTTGGCGATGATGTTGGGGACCGCTCCGATCCCGGTCTGAAGGGTGCTCCCCTCTCTGACGAACTGAAGAGCATTGTCCGCGATCTTCAGGTCCGTATCGGTCGGCTCCTCATCCTCGAGGGCATAAGGCTCGGAGTCCGACTCGACGATGACGTCGATCAACTCCGCGGGCAGCGTGTTGTCGAACGGCGCGAGAGTGCTCGTCCGCGGCAGCTTCGGGTTCACCTCGACGACGAGCAACCTGTCGGGATCCCGGCCCGCGTTCAACAGCTCATCACGTGTCGCCCCCAGATGCAGTGACAGATTCACGTTTCCTCCGGCGTCGGGAGGAGCGCCCTGGGCGGTCATGACCCTCGGGTTGAAGCGGGAGAGGATGGGGGCGAACTGGCGGAAGCCGCCCGGAACGAGCTCGATCCTGTGGCCTTCGGCCAGAAGGATCCGTTCAGCGGGACCGAAGAAACCGCACCGGTACGACACACCGGGTTTCGTCAAAACCGTGTAGTAGCCGAGCAGGAGCGCTCCTCCGAGCACCAGGTCCTGCCAGTCATCTCGTTCTCCCAGCGCCGTCAGGAAAGCGTCGGGGTTGCCCGGTCCGAGGCCGAATCCGATGGTGTCGACGGGCCGAATCATTGCGGCAGCCTCGCCGGGGGTGCACGTGACAGTCACGACCGTCGATTCTGTCCGGTCTGACACCGGCGCTGGATGATGGGTTCCACTCCGTACCTCACATGCGCTGGTTTTCCGCCCCGGGTCAAAATCACTCGTAACTCATGATTTTCTCAGACACTTCTCTTTCCGAGAGAATGTCCCGGACCATTTCTTGCTGAGAGCCTTTGGCACCTGCATGTGCGGTACGCAGAGTTGCGTATCAAAATGCGCAACGGCAGCGAAATACCCACATATGGGGATACCCCATCCCAGGTCCAGCCACTAAGAATGAGAGCTGACGGGCCGGAGTCTCAAATTCAGGCGCGGAAATGAGCGGGCAGCGGCGGACCTCGAAATAAAGGTCCGCGCGTTTTGCGTTGCGAAAGGGGTTGCAGGGGAAATGACGGGCATTCGTTGGTCGGCGGTTCGTGGGATTCGAGCCGTCATCTCAGCTCTATTGATAGGCGGTGGACTCACGATCGCTGCTGCGGCCGCTCTTCCGGCTTCTCAGGCGGTCGCTCTCGGACCGTCGAACTGCAACGACACCTGGAACGTGACTGCGTCAGGCAGTTACAACTGGAACACTCCAGCCGACTGGAGCACGGGTAGCGATCCGACCGCAAGCCAGGTCGCCTGCCTGACCAACGCCGGGACATACACCGTCGATGCCAATGGAGCGATATCGGTTGCGGGAATCGTGATCGGATCCGGAGTAGCGACCAACCGTGAAACCCTGCAGGTGCAAGGCGAATGCGGGACCAACGCGGTCTTCACCACAACAGACGCGGCGACAACCCCCGACGCGATCGAGAGCACCGGTCAGGTGCAGATGGAAAGCACCGGTTGCTCGAATACCGCAACACTGAGTGTTGGTGCCCTGACCGAAAGCTCAGGCGGTGAGCTGACGACTACCACGAACTCAGGCAACACCATGTTCATAACGGGCAATATCACTACCGACGGAACCACGAGCATCGGGGAGACCACCCAGTACAGCGGAGGAACGTGGGACAACGCGGGTGCGATGAGCATCGCAACCGGAGACACCCTGACGGTTACCACGTCACCCTCCACGTTCACCGATGACACCAGTGGATCGGTTACCAGCACCGGGACCGGGCAACTGGTGGTCGACGGTGGCAACACCTACAACCAGGGCAACGGAACGACGTCAGGAAACCCGGTCCTCCTTACCGGTCCAAGCGCGGGAGTCTCGCTCCACTACACAGGTAACGGTGCGTCGTCGGTGTGGACCGAAGGCACCGGCACGGTAGACGGGAACATGTCGACCGGACAGGATCTGCAGGTAACCGCAGTGTGCGGTGACAACGCAGTCGAAACGGTGGACGCCAGCTTGACCAGCAACGGGGCCATCGACATGCAGAGCACGGGATGCTCGAACACCGCGACACTCGAAGTGACGAGTGGTGACACTCTGACGGTCGGATCGAGCGGGACGTTCACGACGACGACGAACGCCGGGAACACCATGTTCATCACCGGAAACGTGACCAGCGAAGGCACCACCAACATCAGCGAGGGCACTCAGTACTCGGAAGGGACATGGAACAACGAGGGTGCCGTGAACATCGCCGATGGCGACACCTTCACCGTCGTCACGGCGACTCCGGTGGCCACATTCACCAACGGGACCGGAGGATCGATCGTCTCCAGCGGCACGAACAAGACGGGCCAATTGGTCGTCGACAGCGGGAACACCTACAACCAGGGGAACGGAACCACGTCAGGCGAACCGGTCCTCCTTAGCGGTTCGGTTGCACTCCACTACACGGGAACCGGGAACTCGACGGTCTGGACCGAGGGATCAGGAACGTTCGATGGCGCGATGGCGAGCGGCCAGACACTTCAGATCACGGGTGTCTGCGGTACCAACGCCGTAGAGACCGAGGACGCCAGCCTCACCAGCGCCGGGACCATCGATCTCGAGAGCACCGGCTGCAGCAACTCCGCAACGCTCGCAGTGGCGACCGGTGACGCGCTCACCAGTACGGGGACCCTCGGGACCATCCAGGTCAGTGGCAACCCCAGCGAGATAACGGGCAACGTGGACACCTCGGGGACCGTGAGCATCGGACAGAACACCGGCTACGCCGAAGGAACCTGGATCAACACCGGAGCGATCGGGATCGCAAACGGGGTCTCCTTGACGGCCAGCTCCGGCACGCCTAAGGCGACGTTCGAGAACAACGGCGGTTCCATAACAAGCACAGCCAGCGGAACCGGACAACTGGTTATCGATGCGGGCAACACCTACAAGCAGGGCAACGGAACCACCTCGGGTGAGCCGGTGCTGCTCGCGGGAACCTCGACCGCCGTCGCCCTCACATACACGGGATCCGGCGCTTCCACCGTCGAGTCCGAGGGCACAGGGACCTTGACGGGAACCATGGCTGCGGGTCAGACGCTCCAGGTCACCGGGGTGTGCGGAAACAACGCTCAGGAGAACCTGGGCGCGAATGTGACGAGCAACGGCACTATCGACTTGAACGTGACCGGCTGCTCGAACACAGCCACCATCAACGCACCCAAGCCTGACGTCCTCACCATCGGCAAGACCGGGACGCTCGACTCGGAGTCCGGGAGCGGGAACCTCCGCTACATCGAGGGCAATGTCACCGTCCTCAAGAAGGGGACCGTCCTGATCAACTCGGGCACCGATTACGTGCCGATCAAGAAAGGCGTCTTCACCAACGAAGGATCTCTGACGATCGCTTCCAGCGTCGATCTGGTCATGACGAGCGTGAAGAAGGCCGTCTTCCTCAACGAGGGCAAGGGGGCGATCACCGGTTCGGGTCAGCTCCAGGTAAACGGCCTCAGCACCTTCGAGGAGTCCGGCACCAAAGCGACGATCACCGGAACGCCGGTACTCGTGGACGGCGCCAAGCTGGACCTGGCCGGCGGGAAGACGAGCACCGTCGACGTGGAGGGAGCTTCAACGTTCGTCGGCAACGTCGGAGCCGGACAGACGGTGAACGTCGTGGGTGTCTGTGGCACCAACGCTGTCCTTACCGCAGCGGCTGCAGTCACGAACTCGGGGACGATCAACCTCCAGAGCACGGGCTGCTCCAACACGGCTCAGTTCGCAGACACTGCGACGCTGACGAACGCCACGACCGGTGACATCAACACCGCCGGCGGGAGAGGGCTCACCTCCATCGCCGCCAACATCGAGAACAACGGAACGATCGGACCCTCTGGGGAGGCGAACCTGGCGATCGACGGGAACCTGACCGACTCGAGCACCGCAGTGTTCGACGTGAACGTGAACAGCGGGAACGCCGCAGACTCGCTTGCGCTCAGCTCTGGAGACACCGCCGTTCTGGCCGGCACCGTGGTAGCCGTCCCGGCGGCCGGCTTTACGCCGGCGTCTGGCTTCGCGGCCAACATCGTGACCACCAGCGGCACCGGATCGATCTCGGGAACGTTCGCAAGCGTAGGCCCGGCGGGATGGAGCGTCACTTACACGACCACGACGGCGACGCTGAAGTTCACCTGATCGCCTTTCGGCGACGGGGGCAGCAAACCAGCCCTCCACTTTCGAGGTAGCCCTAGGGGCCTCGAGAGTGGAGGGCTGCTTGTTTTAATGGGTCCTTTGACTCGGTGGACGGGTTTCCCACCAGGCCGGGTGTACGCGGATCCACCCTGCGATCCACCCCCGGGTTGACGCCATCAGGGCCCGTTTTACGGACACTGGACGCATGACACTCACGGACTACATCCTCGACATCGGCCTCATCGCAATCGTCCTGCTCCAGGTAAGAGGGCGGCGCCTGACGACAAGATCCATGCTCATACCGATCGCGATCGTGGCCTGGGCTGCCGACAACTACCTGCACGGGATCCCGACCGCGAAAAATGACCTGGTTCTGGTGGTCGGCTGCACCCTTCTCGGAGCGATCCTCGGGACCATGGCGGCGGTGACCACGAAGGTCTTTTCCGGTGAGGGCGGTTTCCCGATGGCCAAGGCCGGATTCTGGGCTGCAGCCTTCTGGATCGTGGGGGTCGGAACCCGCTTCGCGTTCCAGCTGTACGCCTCGCACGGCGGTGACCCGGCCATCGGGCGTTTCAGCGCCAGCCACGGGATCACAAACCCAGAAGCGTGGACGGCGGCTCTGGTTCTGATGGCGATCGGCGAGGTTGCGACACGGACCGTCATCATCGGAGTCCGCGGCTACAACCTCCGCAGGAGGATAGAGACGAGCGGAACGCTTGGCTCGTCGGTCACTGGCAGCACGGCAATGATGGCTGCCGGTGATCGTTCTTTCTGATCCTAAGTACGGCCTGAAAACGAGGGACCCGTTCATCACGAGCTTCAACCTCGCCGGGCTGGGCTTATTGACTTGGGGAGTTACCACTGAGACCCGTCTGGGTCTCGGTGGTTCGCATTTGGTGAACCTGTGCCTGCTCGTGGTTGCCGTGGCTTCGTGGCTCTGCTGGACCGCGCTCAGGTCGGTCACCGGTCACCGGCGGATGAAGGCTGCGTCGCTCGTGGTCATGTCCGTGTCCGGGGGCCTTCTGGTCCGGAACGCGACGGTTGCACTCGTCTTCGTGGCGGTGGCTTCATTCGGAGCCACGATCGAATGGCCGGTTTTACCCGCCCTCGGGATCGCGGCCGCCGGGTGGGTCTCTATGTTCGTGTCGGTCGCCGCGTCCGGCGGCCATCGCTACGGCGACGCCATCGGCGGCCTGGCGGCAACCTTCGGGGCCATGGTGACCGGTTCGAGCCGCAGGCAGGCAGTGCAGATGGCCGAGCAGGTGGCCCAGGTGCGGCTGCAGAAGGAACGGGCCGAGGTCGAAGCAGCCCGAGCGCAGGTGCTGGCGGAGCGAAATCATCTCGCACGCGAACTGCACGATGTTCTCGCACACACTCTCGCTGCGCTGTCTGTGCAGCTCGAGGCCTTCGATACCGTGGTCGACTGTGATCCGAACGCATCACCTGCAGTAAGAGAGCAGCTCGAAAAATCTAAGACGCTGGTACACGAAGGTCTAAATGAGGCACGAGGAGCTGTTCGTGTCCTTCGGGAGAACTCTCTTCCGATGGACGAGCAATTGAAGAGACTCTGTCACGAGCACAACGCGACGCTTTCGATCGCTGGCGACGTCCGTGACCTGTCCCCCCAGATAACACTCAACCTGTTTCGGGTGACGCAAGAAGCTCTTACGAATGTCGTCAAACACGCACCGGGTGCTCCGACAACTGTGAGCCTTTCTTTCGAACCGGCGAGCGTTGCGCTGGTCGTTGAAAACGGTCCATCTGCTTCTGCGGTGTCGAAACCGCTCGACAACGCCGGCGGGGGTTATGGTCTGCAAGGGATCAAAGAACGGCTGGAGCTGATCGGCGGACGGGTGGAAACCGGACCGAACGACGGCGGCTGGCGGATCGCGGCGGAGGTCCCGACTCAGACATGAAGGTACTCATCGTCGACGATCAGCGCGTCGTCCGTGACGGGCTGGCGACGATTGTCGGGGCTTTCCCTGACACCGAGGTTGTAGGAGTGGCCGCAGACGGCGAGGAGGCTGTGCGCGTCGCATTGGAGGATCCTCCCGATGTAGTCCTCATGGACCTCCACATGCCTCGCATGGACGGCGTGGGAGCTACGAAGGCCATCAAGGCTTCTCTTCCGGCCACCCAGATCGTGGTGCTCACCACCTACGCGGACGACGACTCGGTAATTGGGGCTCTTTCTGCCGGAGCGGTGGGGTACCTGACGAAGGATGCGGGGCGGGAGGACATTCGCCGGGCGCTCGAGGCGGCCGTAGCGGGCCAAGCTGTCTTCGACACAGCGGTCGCCACGGCTCTCATGAAGGCCGCTCAGCAACGACCCGCCAAGCCAGCCGAGCTACCCGATGGATTGACCGATCGCGAGGCCGAGGTGCTGACATTGATAGCCGGGGGTTTGTCCAATGCCGAGATCGCTGAGCGCCTCTACGTTGCGGAGACGACGGTGAAGACCCATGTGAACCGCATCTTCGCCAAGACCGCAAGCCGGGATCGGACCCAGGCCGCCGCGTACGCCCATCGGCACGGTCTCGTCTAGCCACGACCAGGTGAGCTGGTCCCGGATCTGCATGTTTTCGTCGGCAGTTCGGCTGAATCCAAATGCCGCAGCCGCCGATAGAAGAACGCATGTGCTTCGATCGTTCGGGTTCCCGGGCTATTTCCGGTAGCGGAACCGCGTTCGACTGGCCTGAACTACATCTGTGTAATTCGAGTAAATCTAGTGCTCTACAGGGCAACCGGCCTACTTATTCGCCTCGGAAGGTTGAACGGATCTGACCATGGGACCATCGATACCGATAGCGCTTCCGAGACCCGACGTCTCGTCTGCATCCGTGGTCGTAGAACCGCCGGGGCCAGGACGTGGGAACTGGGTCGGAGCAGCATCGGTCGTGTTCAGTGAGGGCGTTTATCACCTCTCCTACCGGCTGCGAAGCCCGGGTACGAGCAACCGCGGCTACGGACTGATCCTGGCCGAGTCCACCGACGGAATTGAGTTCGAAACGACTGTCGTGCTTCCGAAGGAAGCCTTCGGCGCAGAGAGCCTGGAGAGGCCCGCGCTCGTCCGTTGCCCAGATGGACGTTGGCGGATCTACATCAGCTGCGCGACGCCGGAAAGCAAGCACTGGTGGATAGATGCCATCGATGCGTCGAGCCCACGGGAGTTCCACCCTCGCGATCGGTACACGGTCTTTCCCGGCGACGCGGCGACCGCTTACAAGGACCCGTTCGTCATGTTCCACGACGGTGAATGGTTGGGCTGGATCTGCCGCCACCCGCTTACAGATCCTGATGCAACCGACAGGATGGCGACGAGCTTTGCCGTGAGCGACGACGGGATGGACTGGGTAATCAAAGAGGACGCCCTTCGGCCCGAACCTGGGACCTGGTACGAACGGGGAGCGCGCGTCGCCTGTGTCCTGCGGGCCGGAGACGGCTGGGTCGCGTACTTCGACGGTAGGGCGACCGCGACGGACAACGCCGAGGAGAAGACGGGTGTGGCCGTGGCCCTGAGCGACTCTCCGGGAGTGCTCACGCCGGTTGATGGAGAGCCGTTTGCGACGTCACCCTGGGGCAGCGGGTCGTTGCGCTACCTCAGCGTTGTCGAATTAGATGACGGTCGTTACCGCTTGTTCTACGAGGCCGCGGTCCAGGACGGCAGCCACGCGCTGTTCAGCCAACTGTGCGAGGTCAATCGGTAGCGACTGCGTTCGCTCCGCCGACTCGAACCCTGAACTCGCCACGACCGCTGTCCCCCATCCAATCCGAGAAGCTCCGCTCGGTTATGTCCTCTAACAGACGGATGTCGTCGACCACACTCTCGAGCAACTGGCGACGTTCTTGAGCCGTGACCACCGGGCGTGTTCCGGCTCCATGCTGAAGCGCGCTTATTAATGGCTTGCTCGCCTTACGCCAGGCTTGAGGTGGAAAGCTCGCACCGAGTGCAGCGCCGGCTCGGATTGTCCTGGCGATAATCCGGGTCCTGACCGAGTCGCCGACGTAACCCCTCGTGTTCTCGCGAGGTATCTCCGTGACGACTCCCTCTTCTATGTTCAAAAAGCGACAGATGCGGTCGAGAGCATCGGTTGGAGTGTCGACGAGCTCTCTGTAGCGAAGGATCTCAACCTGCCGTCGCGGGAAGAAATTGAATAGATGTTCCAGCTGCTCCCCATAACGGCCTAACCGCAGGTAGTGCCAGAACGGCGCCCAGCCGGCAGCCACTCTCTGATCCTCGAGCGAGCATGCAGCCACAAAGTCGCTGACCGGCTCAAGGCCGTCGGACCATAGATGCAGCCAATTGGAGTGCGCCCTGTCGATCGGGTCTCGAACGATGACGATCAGCTTGGCTCCGGGCACGACGCTGGCCATCCGGGCATGGGATTCGCGGTCGTAGAGATAGAAGGGGGTGCTCTCGCCTTTCAAACGATCGGCGGGGCCTTCGAACAACGCCTCGTAGTCGGACCTTTCCCAGATCCACTCCCGTGAACTGTGAGCATCCCCCGGTCCGGCCTGAGGTACGGGGCGGCGGCCGTCGCAAAGGAAGAACTTGGTCTCTTTCACGGTCGGCACCATCACCTCAGGGTGATTTGCCAGAGCCGCATGGAGCGCCGTCGTACCGGCCTTGGGCGCTCCGATGATCAGAAAGTCGGGCAGGGCCATCTAACGGCTCTCCGGTTCCGACACGCCCGGCACCGCTGAGAGACCGTGACGGACGGCTGTTTGCGACCTACACGGCCGCTGCCCGCTCCGGAAAGTCGCCACCGCTCCTCCGTCAGATCTGTGGGGCTCTCTAGCCCACCCACCAGGATTCCTTACCATTTCTATCAGTTCTATAGAGAATTTCAAGGCGTTCCGTTGATGGACTCGACGACAGCAGGCTCGAGTCTGTGGCTGGCCGAGATGGTTACTACCCACGGGATTACCTCGGTACGCCGACGCCGCCGCTTTACATCGAGTCCTGAGCACCAAACCCGATCCAAACAACGGAACCTGCGAAATGCCTTGGAGGGCGGCCACGAAAGGACTGGTCCGGGCTGACCCGGCGCCACTCAGCTTTGCTCCGCCGCCTTCTTATCGTCGCTTGCCCGACCTCGCGCATAGAAGCTCTCATCCGGCGGATGAATTGGAAGACCGGAGAAAGCACTCCAGCATCACGGGTAACTCCTTTTTCGCGGGACCTCGAATCCCGTTTGTCCTCCCCAAAAGGGGGAACGGTCTGGTGCAGGGCTATCCGGTTCGTATTCGCGGATAGCGGATGCGACAGAACGGAGTGACGGGAAATGACGACTTCTTATCCCCAGACCAAGACGGCTAATGGGTTGGCGGTCGCGAGCCTTGTTTGCGGCTTGGTCGGCATCTTTCTGTTCAACATCATCCTTGGACCCCTCGCCATCATCTTCGGTGCTGTGGCGTGGGGACGAGCGACCCGAGGCGCCCAGGGCAAAGGAATGGCAGTAGCAGGCGTAATCCTCGGTGTCGTCGACGTGGCTCTATTTGCGCTGTTTGTCGCGCTTGTCAAAGCGCACGGCGGCTACTGGCATGTCGGGTGATCTGCTGAGAGACGAAGACTGAACGCAACCTCGCCACGTCAAACGAAAGCGCTGGCGGTCGTCACGTCGTCGAGGCGCATCAGTCATCAGTCAGCCTTAAAAGCAAGCCGGTCCAAAAGCCAGCTTGGGCCAACAATGTGGACTGTTTCACCGGCGGTACGTGACCGCAGTCCCCGATCTGCCGTTACAAGTGTGATCGGTTCGGAGGAGTTCGCCACGAGCTCGGCGATCTTGTCGTCTCCGCTTCCCGGAGCGTGAATGACTTTTATGCCGCCCCGATCGCCTTCCTCGACTCCTTTGCGCGCTTGACCTTCTAGGACAACTACCACGGGCTGCTGCAACGCGCCTTGAGCGACGGCATTTTCGATCTTCACGACAAGATCGAGGGCAGCTCCGGGCCGGTCGCGCCACCAGCCGGTGGGCCGGGAGCCGACGACATTGGCTGCGTCGATCAGTAACACGATTCAGCTGATGGACCCATGTGTTGCCCCTACGGATGAGGCCCTGCGCACGCTGTGGATGGATCGTTTCAAACGCGGCACCAGCTTGGCACCCTCGCTTCCCCCTGATGCGCTCATCGGGGTTCTTCTGTGAGACGCTGGGTGGGATCCCTAATCGTTCTGGGCATTACGTAGCCGCTTCGCAAGTGTCTGGAGCAGATTCCAAGCGATAGTCGCATTGTGCTGAACGAGTGGGCGAAACTCCCAGTAGGTGAGCCCGTGGCAAACCAGATCAGTGCTTGCGGTGATCGTTGCGGATCGTGCGCCTTCATCGATGAGAGCGATCTCCCCGAAGTAGTCACCCTCGGTCAGAGTGGAGCGTTGCCGGCCACCGACCGAAACGGTCGCTTGGCCGGATTCGATCACGAAAAACGCCGCACCGCCGGTGCCCTCCTTGGTAACCGTCTCGCCAGCCACAAAGCGGCGTTCTTTGAACAGCGCCGCAATATTTTCAACATCGCGTGGGCTCATATTGGCAAAGAGGGGCACGCGCTCGATCACCTCGACGGGCCGTGATGCGCCTAATGGCGCGCTCGGTCGTGGAGTTGACCCAGCGCGCGTTACGGCGCGGCATTGGAGAAGGTAGAGCTCTCTGTCTGCGAACGCCCACTCGATGTCGCGGGCAGGTCCAAATACGCTTTCGCACCGCTCAGCGAGCCCGCTTAGCTGCGCAAGCTGATCGTCGTCGAGACACAGCTTCTCGACCAGCTCCGGTGCAACGATCTCTTCAAACGTTCCGCCATCGGCCGAGGAGCGGATGGCTATCTTCTTGACGCCAGATGTGCGCTCGAGGACGTTGCCGGCACGATCCAACCGGAAGCTATCGGGAATCACACGCCCGGCGACGACAACTTCGCCAAGTCCCCAGCTCGCCTCGATCATTCGTTCGTCGGCCTTGTTGATCGGGTTCTGCGTGAACAGCACCCCGGCGACGTCGGGATCGAGAAGTGACTGGACCACGACAGCGATACTCGGACGCGTAAAGAGGCCTACGCGCTGGCGGTACGTGATGGCTGAGTCAGAGTTAGCGGACCACCAGATCTCCTGGACCGCGGCACGAATGTCGTGAATCGAAGGAACATTGAGCAGTGTCAAGTGCTGACCAGCAAAGCTGGCGTCTGCGCCATCCTCGTCAACCGCCGACGATCGCACTGCGAGCGGCCCTACCAGAGTTCGGGCCGCGGTCATGAGC
>JBAPRR010000377.1:0-8413 GCA_049281195.1 Acidimicrobiales bacterium | reverse complement strand
CCCTTGTCCTCTCTGCATTACGGCCGTTCTCCGCTACACATACTAGTCACTACGGGTAGACCAGTCCCCACCGTCGTCCGCAACGAGGCATCTGATCAACAGGGGCGCGGTCCTGTGTCGGCCTCTGCCTAACCGAAGCCCCAGGAGTACGGTTCTCCACGGTCGTGGACCACCGAATCGAGTGGCGAGTCCTGCTACGCCGCTGACCGTTTCGCGTGACGATCAGTTCGACCGAGAAAGGAACCACATGTCGCTGTTTATGAACCGTTCGGAGCGCGAAGCGTTCCTGGCTGATGTCCACGTCGGGATCCTCGGCGTGAGCTCCGAGGACAGAGGTCCGCTCATGGTTCCGGTGTGGTACACGTACGAGCCCGGTAGCACTGTCAATGTGATTACTGGGGAGAACAGTCGGAAAGGACGCCTGATCTCTTCCACAGGGCGGTTCAGCCTCTGCACCCAGACAGAGGTAGCGCCGTACAAATATGTGAGCGTCGAAGGCCCTGTCGTTCAAAGCCAAAAACCGATCGATCCGCAAGAGCGTCGGGTAATGGCCCATCGGTACCTCGGTGAGGAGTTCGGAGACCTCTATCTGCAAGCCAACGCAAATGAGGAGGTGGACAGCATCACATTTCGTATGCAACCTGATGTGTGGCTGACCTCGGACTTCGCCAAAGAGTTCGGCTGATCGCCCTACGCGAGACTGTTTAACAGCAGTTCCCGACTCCCAAGGTTCCCGGCTCGGCAGGTCCCTGTTGAGCGCCTTTCGGCGACGACTGACACACCGTGGTGGTTTCCTATGAATCCGAGGGAGGGGAGCGATCGCGCCATCGGTCCGATTAGAAGGCCCCCCCGAACACGTCAGAGGATCTGATGAAGGAGTATGCGCATGGCCGATGAGCTCGAGACCACCGCCGCGCCATCCCAGAAGGTGCAGGCCGATCCCCGGCGCTGGAAGGCCCTGCTCGTTCTGGCCCTGATCCAGTTCATGCTGGTCTTGGACGTAACGGTGGTGAATGTCGCCCTGCCGAGGATTCAGCAGAACCTGGGCTTCACGCATTCGGGTCTGGCCTGGGTGGTCAACGGCTACGTGCTGATGGCCGGGGGATTCCTTCTCCTGGGAGGGCGCCTGGCCGATCTGCTCGGCCGCCGGCGGATGTTCTTCGTGGGCGTGGCGATCTTCGCGGTGGCCTCGGCCACCTGTGGTGCTGCCATCAGCCCCGGCATGCTGGTGGCCAGTCGTTTCGTCCAGGGACTGGGCGAAGCCTTCGCGGCTCCGGCCTCGCTCGGACTGATCGCCCTGTTGTTCCCCGACCCGCGTGAACGGATCAAGGCCCTCGGCTTGTGGGGAGGCGTGGCCGGTCTGGGCGGGACCACCGGAACGATCATCTCCGGAGTCCTGACGAACTACGCCTCGTGGCGCTGGATCTTCTTCATCAACCTGCCCGTGGCGGCCTTCGCCCTTCTCGTCGTACCCCGACTGGTGTCCGAAAGCCGCATGAGGCGCGAGGGCGGCCGGCCCGACTTTTTGGGAGCGGTGACCGCAACCGGCGGATTGGTAGCCGTCGTCGACGGGTTGCTCAACGCGGCCAATCATTCGTGGGGTGCATGGCAGGTCCTTCTCCCGTTGCTGGGCGGTGTATGTCTGCTGGGGCTGATGGTGCTGCTGGAGGCACGCTCGAAGAATCCGCTGATCCCGCTCAGCTTCTTCGCCAACCGCACCCGGGTGGTGACCAACTTCACGTCGTTGTTCTTCTCGTCGACCTTCTTCAGCTACTTCTTCATGCTGACTCTCTACGAGCAGCAGGTGCTGCATTGGTCGCCGTTGCGCGGCGGCCTGTCGTACCTACCCTTCGGGATCACAATCGGCGCCGGCATCGGGCTAGGTACCGCCCTCATGCCCAAGCTGGGGGTAAGGCCCATCCTGACCGCCGGGTTCTTCGGCGGTGCCGTGGGGTTGTGGTTGACCAGCGAAATCACTGTGAACAGCCACTACTACTCGGGGATCGTGCCGGGCATGGCCATCCTCGGGCTGTTCTCCGGCATGTGCTTTCCGGCTATAGGCAACGCCTCGTTGCACCAGGTGACCGGGCAGGACTCTTCTCTGGCCTCAGGGGTGCAGAACGCCGTACAGCAGATCGGCGGTGCGCTCGGGTTGGCCGTGCTTGTGACCCTGGCCCTTCGTCGCACCGCCAGTCAGGTCGGTCAAGGTGTGAACGCGGCGGTGGCGCAGACGCACGGGTACGTGTTCGCCTATCGGATCGCCGGCACTCTCATCGGGATCGGCGGCATCCTCGTGCTCATTCTCCTGGAGAAAGTGGACGCCCTGCCCCGCCAACCCGCTTTGGATCTCGAGGCCGAGGTGGTGGCGGCAGCGCTCTGACCGGAGCCGAGCGGATCACGACGTTGATCTCAGCTCAGCGGCGCAGGTAGCAAGCTGTTCGCGCGGGCCACGGCCCCGTACCACGCTGCGCTCGGCTTGGGAGTACGGGCGAAGGTGGTGGGATCCACGCTGTGCAGGCCGAACTTCGGTGTAAATCCGAGCGACCACTCGAAATTGTCGAGCAGGCTCCAGACGAAATAACCACGGATGTCCACTCCGTCATCGAGCGCGCGCTTCACCCCGCGCAGTACTTCTGAGATATAGGCAATGCGCTCGGGGTCGTCGTTGGTGGCGATCCCGCTCTCGGTCAGGAGCACCGGCAATCCGGTTTCCGCCGCAGCCCGCCTGGCGCAATGCTCCACTCCTTGTGGCCAGTACTCGTATCCCATCTGAGTAAGCGGCACAGCGGGATCGTTCGGCGCTTGTCCTTCGGGCCCGAAGTGGATGCGCGAGTAGCACTGCACACCGATGAAATCGTCCCCGACGGTGTCCCTCATGAACCTGTCTTCGAGGATCTCGCGTGCTGCTTCGAGCACCTCCTCTCCGCCGGGATCGGCCACCATCTCGTCCATCGACAGGGTCAGGCCGACCGGGAAATTACCGGGCCCCGATCGCATTGCTTCGACAGCCAGACGGTGGGCTCTCGCCAGCACGTCGTTCACGGCCAGATGACGCATCAGGTCCTTCACCCCGGGAGGAGAAGTCCCATTGGTGTACCCGCTGGTTCCCATCAGGTTGAGCTCGTTGATCGTGCATGCCCAACCGATGACGTCTCCGAGATGGGCGGTTGCCCGTGCCACGTACCGGGCGAACGCCTCGGGGGCATCAGGGGCTTCCCAGCCACCTCGTTCGCTCAGCCATCTGGGAGATGTGAAGTGATGAAACGTCACCACAGGGGAGACGCCTCGTTCGATGCAAGCCATGCAGACCCGGCGGTAGTAGTCCAGTGCCGCGATCGAGAACTCGCCTTCTGCCGGTTCTATCCTGCTCCATTCCAGCGAAAACCGATACGCCCCCAGTCCCATTGACGCCACCAGCTCGACATCTTCTGGCCAGCGATGCAGCGAATCGCATGCGTCTCCACTCGACTCGGCACAACCGGAGCCGGGCTGATGCTCCCACGCCCACCAATCGTTGTTCGTGTTGCCGCCCTCGATCTGGTGTGCGGCGGTCGACGTGCCCCACACGAAATCCTCGGGAAAGGTGATCTCCGGTCCGTCTGCTCGTTCCATGGGCGGTCAATGTATCCGTGGGATCCGGGACTGACCTCTTTTGCTCCGCTCAGGCCGGACACCGAAGTGGCTGTCGAATCAGTTCTCCGCGCGCAGTGCGTCCACCTCGGCGAGGAGTGTCATCGCCATCCAGGCCGGAAGCTCGCCCCGGGGATCGGCACCGCGAACCGCGAGACGAATCGCCGCTTCGCGGTCCGGCGTCAGACGTGGATGCTCAATGGTGTAGGGCTCGACACGCGGATGTTCCGGATCCCGGTGCGGCGCGGCGTCAGATTGAATGTAGATCCGGACGAAGTGTTGATAACGGCTCAGGATCTCAGTCTCGGTCTCTTCACGACCGACCCGTCCTGCGACGAAGTCCGTCAGTGGGTCCTCCCAGATCGTCCTTCCGATGGCGAAACCGGAGAACCCTTCTAAGGGAGCCGCTACCTCGAGCCAATGGTCGACCTGTTTGATCGGTGCATTGCGGCCCAGGACGATGCAAGTGGTCGAGCTTCCACCGACGGCCTTGACGGTCTCGAGGACCTCCGTAGCGCCATCGCGGGTCTCGTAACCCTCTAATTTCCAGATCGACGGTCGGACGCCGGCGTCAGTCAATTCTCTGATCGACTTTGCAGTCAGTGAGGGGCGTATCGTCTTGTCGTAGCCCGCTTGATCTTCGTGTTCGGCCAGTTGTTTGCGGGTGGGCGGGACGATTAGTTCGAGCATCCAGTGACGGCGTGCTGCTTCGACCCAGTCATGGAGACGACGCAGTGTCCGCGTTTGATCAGTCTTCAGTTCGTCCGGATCTGACGGGTTGTACCGCACGAGCACTTTCACCCAATCCGGGTCGAAGGCCTCTATGTGCTGGCCAAAGTCATCCCCATACTGGAACTCCAGTCTGTCGCTTCCGCTCACCTCGACAGGCATTGCCAGCTGGAACCCGGCGCTCCTTACCTTTCTTGCGATGTCGGCCCCGAGCTGCTCGTCCACGAGTACTCCGATGTGGGCGCCGTGAAGATCGCGATCACTGGTTCGGGAGATTGCTTCGAATATGACCGACTTGGCGTCGCGCATTGCCGCAAGTTGAGTGTCGTTCGGTGTGCCCTGGACGGCGAAAAGGCTTTTGCCGAACGACTCGCGATGATCCATCGCCAGGATGAACAGCGGCTGTGCCGGTGAGGGGATTCGCGCGGTGTGAGGAACAGGGTTCGACATGCAATCTCCCTTCGGCGTGGCGATCGTATCAACAGCATCATTACCTTCAGACCTACACCTTTGCGTCGGACCACGTTTTGACTACCGACACGTCGGCAAAGAAGCGAACCGAATCGTCGGGAGCCAAATTGCGCACTGCCTCGTGAAGGCAGTCCTCCACTAGCGATGTTCCGTCCGCGGAACGATCCTCTGCAACCTGCACAAGGAGCTCGTCATGCAGACACAGGACAATCTCCGCGCCACAGGCATCAGCACGTGCGCGCACAGTGACCGCCCAGACCTTGAAGAGCTCGGCGGCAGCACCCTGTACCAAAGCATTGCGTCCATACCGTCCACGGGCCGATTCGATTCGTCTGGCCTCCTTCTCATCGATCTCGGCATTGTTCGCGGACCACATCTTCACCAAACGGCCTCCGTAAGTTCGGAGATCCCTACCGGCATGACCAGAACGGTCGGCGTCGGACAGATAGCTCATGGCCACCGGATAGGTCGCTTCCAGTCGCCGTAACGCCCGGGCTCCGACGCCGGTGGTCTGGCCATACATGGCACCCAGTACTGCGACTTTGGCCGTGGCCCGGTCGACCCCGAGCTGTGCGGCCACCGGCGCGTAAATGTCGTCGTCCCGACACGCTCTGGCGAGGGCGGCATCTCCGGAGATGACGGCCAGTACCCGCGGCTCGATCTGTCGGAGATCGGCGCGAACGAAGACCTTTCCTTCCTCCGCCACTACAGCACCACGCATTTCGACGGGCATGTTGTGCAGGCCCGCGGAGGCGGTCATTCGACCGGCGGCACCGTCGCAACCGGTCCAGGACCCGCGCAGGCGGCCGTCGTCGGCTAGATGTTCGTCGACCCACCCATAGCCGTACGTAGTCGCAACGCGTTCGGCTTTTCGCCACGTCAGAAGTGCCTCGACAACAGGATGGGTATCGCTGAGCTCGCGCAGCCGCCAGGCGCGTGTATCCGGTAAGTCCAATCCGATGCTCCGCAACAGCGATCGGACCTGTGCGGGACTGCGGAGGTCGATCCGGGCACTCCTCGGCACGTGGCGCAATACCTCGGCATCACGTCGGGCGCGTTCGTGCGCCGCTTCCACCTCGTTGCGCGTGCGGGGCCCGACAATTCGTCCGATTATCTCTTCGGCGGTGAGCCGGTCCATAGGCAGGCCGTCGGCAGCCAGTTCGACGCACAGAAGCTCGGCGGCCGACTCCGATCGGACTGTTGAAGCGGCTCTCGGATGATCAGCGAGATCTGTGAGCTTGTTCCGTTGGAGCACCGCGGTGGCGAACGCCAATTCGGCCCATCTGACAATCCGCTCGGTGGACTCGGCCCATCCCCCGATCGCCCACTCGGGGTGGAGATGGCCGTCTGACCTGAGTGGATCATCCAGATTTCCGTCGTAATCGGTGTAGTTGAAAAGATCCCGGCTTTTGGGTGCCGGTAAAGACTCTGGAGCCAAGCCGTGCAACTGCGCCCACACCAGGCCCGGATCTGCCTTCCACCCGCCGAACAGCAGTCGATGTGCCGCGGCGATGTCCCAGCACCTGGACACCCTGACGCCGGCAGCGACGAGCGTTTCGGCAGTCTCGCTGGACCACCAGGTCCATCGGGGCCGCAAAGTCTCTTCGATCAGAGACACGACAGCCGGGCCGGTGTCTCCTCCGAACGAGAGCGCTCCGGAGGAAGTAGCGATCCCGAACCTGCCGTCTCGCACCAGAGCCAAGCCGAGCGGGTCTCCTTTGGCCAAGCCGGCTGCGTGCAGCCGGTCCACCACATCCACCCCGCTCGTCGTCATCTGCGGTTCAACATGGAGAGTTAGCGAAAGAGAATGTCGGCGAAGACCTTGCTCCACGGCCGAGCGAGTGAGCGCAGCTCCTCGCACCCGGTGTCACCCAAGGCGGAATACGGGTCGGCCGCCAGCAGGTCGGTTTGGTTCTCGATCTCGCGGCGTTGATTGGCGCCCCACTCCGACAGGAGGAGCTCGGGACCATCCGCGAGCCAACCCCGTGAACGCAGGTTTTCAATCGCAGCGTCCCATCGTTCGGAAGTCCAACCTCGAGTCGACTGCAACACTTGAGTGGAGACCTCGCCGGTGGCGGCATATGTGATCAACGCGTCAATCCCTGAGAGACCGTGAGTGACAAGCACCGCCACGTGCCCATCTCCTCGGTATTCGCGCAGAATTGACTGGGCGTGCCACAAGATCAAATGAGGCTGGTCGGGCCAATCCAGGTCGGCGTGACCGGCGGCCAAGGGTCTGCCTTCGATCCTGCCACACGCATCAAGGGCGGCAACCCGCAAGAGCTCCGCGGCACGGGTCATCTCCGGCGAAGTGAGGACATCCCCCCCGAGTACCCGGTGCATGCTTCGATCGACCGCTTCGAGGCGTGCGGTCAAAAGCGCGGCTGGCGACGTGATCTGCCAGGCGCGGGGGATTGCCGCGCGAACCAATTCGGGATTGAAGTTGTAGAAGGTCGAAACCACGACGTCTCCCGAAACAGCACCCATGGGTGCCGCTCGCGAAGCGAAATATCCGGCGCTACCGGTGATGCCAAGTTGCTCGAAGGCCTGAGGTCCTTCCGGAACGAAGTAGATCATCGAATGGAGAAGCTCGACCGTCCGCCATGTCTTTCGGGCCCGTAGTGCGTTCTCGGATGCGCTCACCTTCCATCACCGGCCGGCGGTACTTCAGGCGCGATGAGGATGGGGTGCCTCGCATGTGATGCCAGCGTGTGAGACACACTGCCGAGCAGTGCCGCGCGCAACACCCCTCGCCCGCGCTGGCCGCAGACGATCAGGCGGGCCGATAGTTCGTCCGCAACCCCCATTATTGACTTGGCGATTCCTTCGAACGACTCCTTGGTCATCGCTGAGGCGTTGTAGCCGTGATCGGCCGCTTTGCGTGCCCCTTCTTCAGCCACTGATGTGGCGAACGACTCTTCCTCGGCATCCAAGTCGCCGCCTCCGGTTGTATCACCCGCGGCGAACGCCCCGGACAGGGCCAGGCGTGTTGCGACCGTTTCCCAAACCGTGATCACCACAGCGTCTGCGGGCCGCCCGATCAACTGTGCCGCAGCCCGCATGGCGCCGCGTGAGCCCTCAGATCCGTCGAAACAGAACAGCACCGGACCAGTCAGAGACTCTTGAGTCATGAAGCTCTCCTTTGCTATTGGCGGAATCGGGCTCCTCGATATATGAATCGCCCCGTTACTAGCACCTCCGGAGGGCCATTTCGCCACCCCCGTTACCCTGGTGTTGTGTTCTTCGTCAGCTTTTTGGTCTTCGTTGCAGCGGAGATCACCGCCTTTGTTCTGGTTGCCGAGCAGATCGGCTTTCTCTGGGCGTTGGCGATCCTGATCATTGTCAGTGCGCTCGGGCCGTTCATCGTCAAGCGCGTCGGTTTCAGTGTGCTGGCTCATACCCGGGATCGCCTGGGGCGAGGCGAAGTGCCGACCCGGGAGCTCCTGGACGGGCTGGTGGTCCTTATCGGAGGAGTGCTCATCTGCGTCCCCGGGTTCATCGGCGACGCCCTTGGCCTACTTCTAATGATCGGACCGGTTCGTCACCTCGTCATACGGGTTTCCGGTGGCAGGCTGGCCCGGAG
>JBAPRR010000376.1:0-14290 GCA_049281195.1 Acidimicrobiales bacterium | reverse complement strand
GCACCACCCGCTAGCGCCCCGGCGGCGCGGCTCGCGACAATCGGAAGTATCTGGAACAGGGCCTGCACTGCCGGTTGCTCGGCGTACGCCGCCTTGGCATCGGTGGCGAGGTTCGCAATCAAGGCGGCGATCGACGGATTGTTGGACGCGAGGAAGGGGCCCACCGTATTGGCGGCGGCCGAAGCATTGTTGATCAGATTCTGTAGGTCGCCGTTGGAGAGAACCAGCTGATGGGTGAACGAAGCGAGGCCCGTGGCGAAGGTTTGAAAGTCGCCGGATGTGGCCTCCAGGGTGTGCAGGTCGGTGTTTCCGTCGACGACGAGATTGACCGTCTCCGGTTGGGCTGCAGCCAGAGAGTCAAAGAGTTTCTGCCCGGTGGTGATGATCTGGTGCAGTCCGGAACCCGTGCCGATGAAAGCCGACACCAGCCAGCTCTCGAATGTCTGAAGGTCGTTGCCGTTTACGCTATCGAGCAGCGAGCTGAGGTCGTCCAATGCGGTGCCGATGGGCGTCGGTATGACGACGCGCGAAGCGGGTATGACGCTGCCGGTGTGCAGATAGGGACCACCCGCGTGCGTCGGCTGGAAGTCGAGATACTGCTCGCCCAAGGCTGACAGCTGCCTTATGCGGGCTAACCCGTTGTCGGGTATGCGCGTTCCAGCGTTTATCCCGAGCTTTACCGTTACTCCCGTGGGCGACAGGGCCACCGAGGTGACCTGGCCCACGACGACCCCGCGATAGTCGACGCTGGCCCCCGAGTAGAGACCCCCTGCTGCTGGAGCAAGGGCCGTGACAGTGAAGGGCTGCGCCCCAAGGTGGAAATCGAGGACGTCGACACCGATGTAATAGAGGCCGACGATGAATATCAAGAGGAACGCGATCAGCCGCACCATCAGCCGCCTCATGAAAGGCCCCCGTCGAGAAGGTCGGTGACCGCGTGCGCGCCGGAGCCGGCCACCGAGCCGCTGAGGTTGATGTTCGGTGCGAAGTCCCCTGGGGGGAGTATGACGTTCGCGACAACACCCACCTGCACATAGTCACCTGGCGCGATTTTCGGCGTCTCGGCCTCGAAGCGCGAGAGGTCGGAGAGCACCGGCCCCAGCTGCTCTGACACGCCGTTGAGCTGATTGACAACAGGCAGGAGCGCTGTCACGTCATCAACCGCGTTCTGGCCACTTTGCTGCTCTATTTGCGAGCCCACCGCGCCGAGATTGGACAGGGCGCCGAACAGGGAGTCAAGAGACGTGTTCTCGCTCGTTAGGACGCCTATCGCCGGAGCGATCGACGAAATCCCCTTGGCGATCGTCTGCGCCCCAGCTCCGCCGTTGCCGTTGAGCTTCCGGGTCAGGCTGCTGGCCGACGCGAGGAAGTCGTCGACCGCCTGACGCCCTCCCGCGAGTTTGGATACGGCCGCGTTCACGGTTCTGAGGAGTGACCGGATCTGCGGCTGGTTGCCGGTAAACGTGTTGTTGAGCTCGTGGATGATCGTCTGGAGCTGATTGATGCCGCCGCCGTTCAGCACCAACGACAGTGCCCCGAGAGTGTCCTCGACACTGGGTGCCGTGCTGGTGTCGGACTCCGGTATCTCAGCTCCGGGCCGCAGGTGCGGCGCCTGCGTGTCAGCCGGCGCGGTGAGTAAGACGTATTCGTCGCCCAGGGGGTTGTCGAAGCGGACTTGCGCAGTGGTTCCTTTGAGGAGCGTCACGTTCTTCTCGATCTTCATCGTGACTGAAGCCTGGAAGTCGCTGGCAGAGATACCGGTAACCGCGCCCACGACTTGCGGTCCCACACGCACCTGGCCCTCGATAGGAAGATTGAGGACGTTGGAGAAAGTGGCGTAGATGGGATAAGTCGGACCGGTGACCTCTCCGAGCTTGGGTAGCGACTGCAAGCTGGCCCCGTGGATCCCGCATCCGGCGAGGCACAAGGCGCCGGCTATGACCAGAACAGGAGCCCACCGCCGGGTCATGCCCTCCTCCCGACTATGGCGCTGAGCGACATATTTGGTCCTGTCGATGCGCCGGGCGGGGTAGGAAGAGCCGTAAGCAGTCCTTGCAGCCCACACCCGAGATCGAGAGTGGCGTCCTTGGTGTCGTTCTGTGCATCGAACACAAGGGGCAACAGGTGGAGGAACGGGTCGCCGCATACCGACTGCGCTAACGCGTCCGAATTCTTCACCCCGTCGAGACGCGCCCGGAGCGCCCCTGTTGTCGGGTCGATGGCGTAATTGAGGTTCTGGAGCGCGACGGGAAGGATCCCCCACGCCTGCTCCATCTGGACCTGCTCTTTGGCAACCGCGCCGGCGAAGGCGTTCAGGTTGTCAATGCTGCTCCCGAAGGTGCTCGCGTTGGTGTGGATGAAACTCGCCAGCTGACCCAGGAACTGCTGCAGGTTGGCAAGCGCGCCTCCGAGGTCGCTCCCGTCGGACGCCAGAGTGGTGCTGACGACGGCCAGGTCGTTTGCGAATGTCTGGTAGACGCCGGTGTACTGGGATGCCACCTTGCTGAGGTTGCCGAGGTTGTCGAACAAGTCGGTCAGGTCGGGGCCTTTCGATGACAACGCACCGAAAAGCTGCCCGAGATCGAGGAGTGTCGAGTGCAGCGCAGACCCATTGGACCCAAATGCCACGGCCGCGCTGTGAAGGAGGTTGGAGAGCGCACCATGCTGGTTGGCACCGTTTGGGCCCAGGGCGAGTGCGAACTGATCGAGACTGTCGATCACCTGGTCAACCGAGACCGGTACGGCGCTGCGCGACTCGGGGATCAATCCGTGGTTCGGCATCGTCGGGCCGCCCGTGTACGGCGGATTGAGCTGGACGAAGCGGTCGTTGATGATGTTCGGGGCCATGATGAACGCCTGAGCATCCAAGGGGATCTTCGTCGACGAGGGGATTTCCATCTGCACAGTTACGTATGTCGGCCCCGGTTTCACGCTTGTGACGCGACCGACGGGCATCCCGAGGATCTTGACTTGGTTGCCCACAAAGAGCCCCGGCGCCGTGGAAAACCTCGCCGAGATGGTCATGGTCGACGCGCCGCCGGTCGTGAGTGCGATTGCAATGGCAGCTACGGCCAAGATCGAGACGACACCGGCTACCACCATCCGAACCCGCGACGAGATGTGTCTCATGGGTGACACCCCACCTGGGGATTGGCGCTCGGGAAGGCGTTGCGCGCTGAACACTGCGCGAAGACGTTGTCCGGGATGAGGAGTGTCGGCACTGCCGCGTCGACGAACGGTCCTGACCCAGTGGAGTTCGCGGTGTACTTGGCCAGGCCCGCTAGCAGCGGTATCGCCCGGCCGAGGTTGTCAGCATTCTGGGCGAGGACCGCGGACACCGATTGGAGGTTGTCGAACAATGTCGTGAGCTGGCTGCTGTTGGTGGAAAGGAACTGGCTCAGCTGGTGGCTGAGTGCGGCGGTTCCATCGAGCAAGGACTTGATCACGGCCCGCCGTTGCTCCAGCACCTGGAGCACGATGTCGGCCTGCCCCACAAGGTTGAAGAGCTGACCGCTGCGTTGCGAAAGGATCGAAGTGATGCCGGCGCCCTGGCTGATGACCGACGCTATGTCGCCCGACTGGCCTCCGAAGATCTCAGACAGCCGCGCCAAGCCCTTGAAAGCCTCCTGAGTTTCTGCCGCGGAGGTGGCCGACAAGTTCTGAGAGACGACGTCGAAGGATTTTTCCAGTGCCGCTTTGTTGTATCCCTGGATCTCGTTGCTGAATCCAGACAGAGCGTCAACCAGCGTGAACGGCACCGATGTCCGTGACAAGGGGATGGTGCTGTGGAGGCTCCCCGGCCCGGACGGGGTCAGCTTCAGCACCTCGGTGCCTATGGGGTTTTGTACCTCGACGGCCGCCGAGGTGGTCGATCCGAGGTGGAGCCCGGGGTTGACCGTGAAGGTCACCTTGACCTTGTCACCATCGAGCCTCATTCCGGTGACCGAGCCGACGCTGACGCCGTAGACCCAGATCTGGTCCGTGTTAACCAGGTTGGCCGCATCGCTCAGGTATGCCGAGTAGGTGGTTTGGCTGTTGACCAGTGGAAGCTTCTGGAACTCCAGACCGCCGTATACCAACGCCACGAGGACCACCACGGTCAACACACCGATCACACGCAGGTTGCGCTCGCGGAAGTGCTTCATGAGCAGGCCGCCGTGTGCACCGACTGATTTCCGATCGCGCCAGTCGGAAGGGTGATGTTCGCGGGGTACACGCCCCCGGGTGGAAACACACCGGGGATGATCGAGATGTTCAGCGGAGGAGCCGAGCCGCCTCCTCGGCCGAGCAGGTTGACGGTCAGGTCGCAGACGTAAGCCTGGACCCAATTGCCACTGCTCTGGATCTTCGTCGCGGCGTTCAGGAGACCCGGTAATCCCTCGAAAAGGGTGTTGATGTGTGACTGGTTGGTTACAAGCGACTTCGTCGCAGTCGACAGTCCCTGGATGTCCTGATTCAACCGAGGCTGCGACTCGGCGAAGTAGTGGGAGGCGAGGTTTGTCAGCGTGTTCACGTTGCTGACGGCTCCCCCGATCTGGGACTTCGAAGAGGCCAGACCGCGCACGAGCGTGTCGAGGTTGCCGATCAGGTCGCCGAGGTCGGCATCGTGAGCACCGACGGTGTCCAACAGGCTGGCCGAACTCGTCAGTAGTCCGTCGATGACCTGTTGGCGATCGGCGAGATTGTTGGTGATCGTCGCGACCTGGGAGATGATGCTCGAGGTTGCCGCGCCTTCCCCCTGGAAGATATCGATGATCGACTCAGCAAGTTGATTGACCGCGGAGGGAGAAAGTGCGGAGAACAGCGGCTGGAAGCCGTCGAACACGGCGGTGAGGTTCAGGGCCGGAGTGGTCTGGGACACCGGGATTACCCTCCCCGGCTTTAGCGGGGCTCCCCCAGGTGGGCCAGGGAGGATGGCTAGGTAGAGCTCACCCAGGAGATTGGCGAAGTGGATCGCGGCGCGCGTCGTCGTCGTGATGTGCTGGTTCGTCTCGAGGCTGAAGGAGACCCTTGCGAGATGACCATGCACCGACACGCTGCCGACTTTGCCTACCTCGACCCCGGCGATACGGACCGTGTCACCGGCTTGCAGGCCAGAGACGTCGCTGAAGTCGGCGTAATACCCGACGGTGCTGTGCGTCTCGATATCGAGCAGCGAATAGAGGACTATCGACGTGATGATGGCCGACATGCCGGTGAACAACACCACTTTCACCACGGTTGATCTGAGGCCCGGAAGACGATGGTGCGCGGTGTGCTCGCGGCGGCGACGCAGGCCTTTTCCGGTAGTCCCGTCCGTCGGCGCCTCGGTTGGGGCCCGGCGCGTCATGACCGAGTCACCAACCCCTCCAGCACAGGCGAAAGCAGAAGCGTGCTGACGGTTGCGTTGGCCGGAGTCCGCCCGGTCACAGACTGGTAGATCTGGCTCACAGCCTCGGTCTCCGCCGCGGCAGGCAAGACCTCCGGAGTAACTTCCGCATCTGTTCGATCGCTCTTCACACCTGCGCAGTTCGAGAGCGAACCGAAGCGCGGACAGTCGGCTGCCGTATACAGGGGCGGGTTGACGTACTGCTTACCCAAGCCCGCCGAGATGGCGTCGATCAACGTCGACGGAGTCCCGCCGAGGATCGCCACGCCGAGATCGGCGGGATTGATCACATTTACCGTCGCCGTAACCGACAGATAGGGCCCGTGAGCCTCGGCCGCCACGAAGGCATTGGCGAACTGGTTCAAACCGGAAAGCAACTCGGCGATCTCGTCCGGATTCTGGGAGAGATCCTGAAGAAACGGAACCGAGTCGGCCGTCAGTATTGCAAAGGGCGACTGAATGGCATCAAGAAGCTCGTTGGCGTCTCCCGCGAGCTTGTTTCCACCCGAAATCGCGTTGCGGACGGCAGAAGCTGATTTGGTGATCGTGTTGCTCGTGGCCGTCTGGTTGGCGAGAATTTGAAGCAGGTTCGGCGTGGCTGCAGCAAAGGAGTTGGCCACCGGGTCGAATGTCTCGAAGTCGGCAACCAGCTTCGGCCAGAGCGGCAACATCCCCTTGAGATACTTGTTACCGGCTACGAGGTTTTTCCCGAGCGAGGTCCCCTGACCCTCGAGCGCGCTCGCAAGGGACGTCAGGGCGGCATCGAGCTGTCCGGGGTGAAGCTCGATCAGCAAGTGGTCGAGGTCACTCAAAAGAGCCTGCAGCGACGCCGTCTGACCAGTCGCGATCGGCTGGATCTGTTGTCGCGAACTAAGTATTGCGGTCTCAGGGTGGGCCGGGGGCACGAGGACTACGTACTCGTTACCGAAGAAGGACACCGGGGCCACTGTGACTCTCACATTTGCCGGGATCGAGTGAAGCATCGACGGATTGACGTGCAGGGTGATCGAGACCAAGCCGCCCGGAATGGAGGTTCCCTGGCTGACGACCTCCCCCACCGTCACGTTCTTGTACTCCACGGGGCTGTTGAGGGCGACCGCGGTAGACGATGCCGGAAGCTCTGCAGTCACCACGACGAAAGTGCCGAACGCCCCACCGAATGAGGCGAAAACCAGCACACCGGCAGCCACTGCGATGGCCAGTGCCAATGCCCCCCACCACGCGTAACGCGGCGTTTTGTGTCTGACCGGTTGCCGGGGGGCGCGATAGGCGGGAGCCGCGGTCGGAGCGGGGGGCGCGATTGTCATCCCGACACACGGAAGGGGGTCGACAGTCCCCAGAACCAAAAGGTCATGAGCATGTCGAGGATCGAAATACCGACGACACTCGCCCGAATGGCCCGGCCGGCGGCACGTCCGACGCCCTCGGGTCCACCCGTCGCGTTATAGCCGTAGTAGCAATGGACGATCGTGATCATGAAGCAGAACACGATCACCTTCACCACGGACAGAAGAACGTCCTTGTGGCTGAGAAATAGATAGAAGTAGTGGAGGTAAGTGCCAGAGCCCTGCTTCGATACGAACAGAACCGTGATCTGCGAAGCGATAAAGGCGCCTGATAGGGAGAAGAGATACAGCGGTACCACCATGATGAGCGCTGCTATGAGCCTGGTGGTGATTAGGTAAGGCAAAGACGGGATCGACATCACCTCGAGGGCATCAACTTCCTCGGCTACCCGCATGGCCCCGAGCTGAGCGGTGAACCGGCAACCCATCTGGGCCGCAAGGCCGAAGGCGGTGAGCAGGGGCGCCAACTCTCTGGTGTTGCCGAATGACGACAGCGCGCCGGCGAGCGGTCCGAGACCGAGGATGTTGAGGCCCTGCAAACCCGAGATTCCCAGGTTGACTCCGACGACGGCGGTGATCAGTGACGCCACCACGACTGTGCTGGCGACCACGGCCACCATCCTGGTCCCGAATGTGATGTCGCCTAACTGCCGCCAGACCTCCTTGCGGAAATGGCGCAGGGTGTATGGGATATAAGCAACGACCTGCACGACGAAGAACAGGATCCGCCCGAACATCTCAAACTGGTCGTGGGTCCGGGTCGCGATGTTGATGCTTCGCGCGACGATCGGCTGCGCAACTGCCTGAAAAGGACGCAAGGCCGAGGGGCGGGTAGCCATCAGAGGACCTTCGGTGGCGTGATCACGTAGAAGATCTGGGTGATGAGGACGTTGAGCACGAACAACGAGATGCCGGTGATGACGACGGAGCGGTTGACCGCCTCACCTATGCCAGCCGGACCCCGCTTGGCTCTCAGACCTTGGTGCGAGGCCACCGCCGCTGCGAGTAGGCCGAAGATGGCGGCCTTCAGTTCCGACTGGAAGAAGTCCGACGGTTGGGCGAACACGCTAAAAGACCCAAGGAACCCTCCGGCGCTGGTGTGCAGGATGTACACCGCACAGAAGTACCCGGCCATGATCCCGGCGAATGCAACGATCCCGTTGAGCAGGATTGCCACGATGATCGTCGCTAGCACCCTCGGGGCCACGAGCCGCTCGATCGGGTCGACGGCCATTACCCACATGGCATCGATTTCGTCGCGCATGGTGCGTGCTCCGAGGTCGGCGCAGATCGCAGAACCGCCGGCGCCTGATAGCAGGATTGCTGTGATGACCGGCGCAGCTTGCGCCACGATCCCCAGGGAGTCCACCGCGCCCACGATGGACGTGGCCCCGATCTGCTGCGCCAGCCCTCCGACTTCGAGGACGATCACCAATCCGAACGGGATCGATATCAAGAGCGTCGGCAGGAACGTGACCGAGATCAGAAACCAGGTCTGGACGAAGAACTCCGGCCAGGGAAACCGTCGGCGGACCAACGCCTCGCCGGTGGCATACGTCGCGTCGAGGACCATCGCCGCCACGTCGCCGATCTGGCCGAAGGCGGCGCCCACCTTGCGCGCCGCCCTTTCGTAAAGCTCGACGCCCCGCTCACCGATTTCCGGAGACCTCGCCTTGAGGAGCGGCAGCGGACCATTCCCCGGTCCTATTTCGCCCGGAGTCGTGATCTGATCAGTCACGAAACGTCACCTGACACGGGGCGGCTTTTTGAGGCTTTCGACCGAAGCGGCACTAATCGGCAAGCTCTTATGCCGGTTGTTGGCGGGCGACACGCCGAGCAAGGTTCGAGGAGGCGGGATGGCACCGGCATGAGCAGCAACTCCCAAGCCGCACTTCAGACAGGCGATTGTGAGGGGCTCGCCAATGGCAAGGACGCGCGCGAACAAAAATAAGACATCGACAACTCCCCTTTTAACGCAACGTGCGTCCGCTCATACCCTCTCCGACACGTTGTTGAAACACCCCGAACGACTGCGAGTCCACCTGCACGGCAGTTTGCCGTGGGTGGTGTCGACCGGAGGAACCCACTCGACCCGCTCCCGGCCTTCTGCGCAATGAGCACTTTCTCGACCGTTCACCCATTGACGGGGTCTCAGTGGCCGCACCGTCGAGCCCGATCCTGAGGCGGCGAATCGCGAAGGACTCCGCATCCCTCGACATCGATTCGGTCCACCATCGCGGACTTTCCCCGAGTACTCCCTTTCGGGATCGCCACACGCGCGAGCTCGTCCGGCTCACCATTTTCCCATATTGCTGAATCTCTTCTCAGGTCCCTTACGTCAATTCGGGTAAGTACGATCTTTTGCTGTGAGCCTGTCTTCATCCGACCTGGTGGGATTCTTCGACCACTTCCCCAACTTCTATGACAGCGGTAATGCTGCTCCGGTACCGTCCATTCGTGAGCGCCTAAACGCGCGCTACGAGGCGATAATCGAGAGCAATCTGCCCGCTATTCGCGGTAAGCGCATTCTCGACCTTGGGAGCCACGACGGGCGATGGAGCTTTGCCGCGGTTCAAGCCGGAGCGGAACGTGTTATCGGGATCGAGCCGCGTCCCGAACTCGTGGAGTCGGCGAATGCACACTTTTCCGATGCCGGCGTCGACGCGTCCCGCTACGAGTTCATCGTCGGCGACGCACTCGAGGTTTTGAGCTCCCGTGAGATCCGCGTGGACACTGCATTCGTTTTGGGGATCTTCTACCACCTCGACTACCACGTCAGTCTTCTCGGCAAGTTGCGGGAGACAGGAGCCGAGACGATGATCGTGGACACCCTTACCAGTCCCGATCGACACGAAGCCGACAACTTCAACAACACGATCGCTTTCATCGTTGAGGCTACGGATCCCAACGAGAATGCCAGCAATGAGATCTATCCCGGAGCACATCTGTCCCTGGTCGGGCATCCCTCGCGGAACTTTATGCGTACGGCATTCGGGGCGTTTGGTTACTCCTTCGCTGAAATCGATTGGAGCAAGCCGATACAGCGCTGGGGCAACAGCGGCATCGGTGACTACGAAACCGGGACGCGCGGGACGTTTGTGGCCACACGGTCGGACAGAGTGGGGTGGCCACACCAAGTTGCTCCCCCGAGTGGGGCGGCCTCTCTCAGTTTGAGACATGTAGTGGCGCATCAGCTCAGAAGGGTTGCCAACCGACTCGACGTTTCGGGGTCCTAGCTCGTCAGTCCAGTAGACCTGATGGGCGAACTCACGCACGCGACCACCTACAAATCGATTGATGTCAACGGGCTCTCGATCTTCTACCGCGAAGCCGGTAGTCCAGATGCGCCGACCGTGCCACTCCTTCACGGTTTTCCGTCGTCCTCTCGGATGTACGAACCGCTGTTCACCCGTCTGGCCGACGCATTCCATCTGGTGGCTCCCGACTATCCGGGATTCGGGCACAGCGATGCGCCGGACCCGACGGTATTCGACTACACGTTCGACAATATTGCTCGAATCATCGAACGTTTCACCGAGCTCAGGCATATCGATCGGTACAGCGTGTTTGTGCAGGACTACGGCGGGCCCGTCGGATTCCGCCCGGGGGGTAGCGCGTCCCGATCGACTGACCGAGCTGGTCATCCAGAACGCGGTCGCTCATGAGGACGGCTTGGGACCGCTGTGGCAAACCCGCCGTGACTTCTGGGCCGACCGCGCCGGGAACGAAACTGCCCTGCGGGCGAACTTCCTATCGCGGACTGCCACCCGCAAGCGGCATCTGGGTACCAGCCCCAACGTGTCGCTCTACAACCCGGACCTCTGGACCGACGAGTTCGCGTTCTTGAGCCGTCCAGGCCAGAGCGACATCCAGATGGGCCTGTTTTACAACTACCGGACCAACGTGGCGAGCTATCCCACGTGGCGGAGGGCCTTCGCAGCCACCAGCCGCCGCTCCTCGTACTTTTGGGGTCGTTTCGACCCGTCGTTCCAGGTCGAAGAAGCCGAAGCGTTCGGGCGAGACGTGCCGAGCGCCCAAATTCACATTCTCGATGCCGGTCATTTCGCACTCGACGAACAGCCCGACCTGGTCGCACACCTGACCCGGCAGTTCCTTTTATCTGCCCCCATTAGGTGGACCGGCCGTCACGCCGCCCTCGTTTCTGGATCTCCTCAGATGACACAGATCTGTGTTATCTCAGGAAACTGTGTAGCATGCTCGAGTGCCAAGTGATGAGGAGATCACGTTCGCCGATCACGCCGGCCGGTTCTACGCCCGCCGTTACGGGTTTCCACCGATGGTGGGCCGTCTGGTGGGATACCTGTCGGTCTGCGACCCGCACGACCAGAGCATCACCGAACTCGCCGACGCCCTGTTGGCAAGCCGAAGCGCCATCGCCGGAGCGGTGAACACCCTGGAGATCCTCGGGCTCATCCAGCGATCCCGGGCCGCGGGCGAGCGGATGGACCGGGTGCGCATCGACATGTCATCGCCCCACGCAACGGGGTTCGACCTCTCCGAGTATCAGCAGCAGGGCGATCTGGCCCGAGAAGGTCTTCGCATGCTCGAGGACGCCCCACCCGAAAGGCGAGCCATCTTGTTGGAGTGGGCGGCTTTCGCTGACTTCTTGGTGGAGCGCCTTCCCGTGCTGGAGGAGGAGTGGAAGCAACGGCGCAAGAAACTTCGAGCCGAGGGCGAGCTCCCCGAGGCCCCAGGTCCGCATAGAGAGCCGAGAACACGATGACAGGCCAGACCGTTGCGCCCGGCATAGTGGCCACAGACGTGTGCAAGTCCTTCGGCAACCGTCTGGTGCTCGACAAGGTGAACCTGAACGTGGATGAGGGCTCGATCCTCGCGCTCCTGGGTCCGAACGGAGCCGGCAAGACGACAATGGTCCGCATCCTGTCGACCCTGATCCCGGCTGACTCAGGCTCCATGCACATCGGCGGTCACGACGTGATCACCGACCCCGATGGGGTGCGGGCGCTGATCGGGGTAACCGGCCAGTTCTCGGCCGTGGACAACTTGCTCACCGGGGCCGAGAACCTGCAGTTAATGGCAGACCTTCGCCACTTCGGCCGCGAAGCTGGACGGCGACTCGTGGCCGGGTTGTTGGAACAGTTCGACCTCTCCGACGCCGCGGACAAGCTGCTCTCGACCTACTCCGGCGGCATGCGAAGGCGACTCGACCTCGCCATGACCCTGGTGGGTGAGCCAAAGGTGATCTTCCTGGACGAGCCCACCACCGGCCTGGATCCGCGCACCCGCCTCACCATGTGGGAGATCGTTCGCCAGCTCGCCTCAGCCGGAGTAACCATCTTGTTAACCACGCAGTACCTCGACGAAGCGGACCAATTGGCAGATCGGATCGCGGTACTCGACCAGGGCCGGATCGTCGCCGAAGGAACTCCGGCTGACCTGAAGAGCCGGATCCCCGAAGGCCACGTCCGACTCCACTTCGCCGATCCCGATCTGCTGCGTTCGGCGGCCGCGCTACTCCCGGCGTCTGCTCCCGACCAGGAGCAGTTGGTCCTTCAGGTCCCCGCAGATGGCTCGGTGGATTCTCTGCGCGTGCTGCTCGACGAACTGCACCAGGCCTGCATTGCCGTCGAGCGGCTGTCGATCCATACCCCGGACCTCGATGACGTCTTCTTCGCCGTCACCGGCACTCATGTCATCCGCCCGCCCGACGATGAACCTGCACTCCAGGTCGCAGCCCAACGATGACCACGCTCGCCTACACGCTCAGCGACTCGCGGGTCATGCTTCGACGCAACCTCAAGCACCAGCTCCGATACCCGTCGATGACCGTGATGCTCGTCGGTCTACCGATCGTGTTCCTCCTACTGTTCGTCTACGTCTTCGGCGGCCAACTCGGCGCCGGCCTCGGCGCGCACGACGGACGGCGCGCCTACCTCGACTACGTGGTGCCCGGAGTGCTACTGATCGCCGTGGCCTCAGCCGTACAGGGCACCTCGATCATGGTGGCCATGGATATGACCGGCGGCATCATCGACCGGTTCCGCACTATGGCCATCGCCCGCGCCTCGGTCCTCACCGGACACGTACTCGGCAGCTTCATCCAAACCCTGGGGGGAATCGCCATCCTCATGGGCGTCGCCTTCGGTCTCGGGTTCCGCTCGAGCGCCGGGCTACTCGAATGGCTCGCCGCGATCGGGATACTGGCCTTGTTCTCCTTCGCTCTCATTTGGTTGGCGGTCGCGCTCGGGCTCGCCGCCAAGAGCGTCGAGACCGCCAGTAACACTCCGATGTTCCTGACGTTGCTGCCCTTCCTCGGCAGTGGCTTCGTGCCCACCGCCACGATGGCGGCTGGACTGCGCCAGTTCGCCGAGTACCAACCCTTCACCCTCGTCGCCGATACTGTGCGGGGACTTCTCACCCACGCCGCCATTGGCGACCACGGCGTCGCTGCCATCGCGTGGAGCATTGGCATCGCCGTTGCGTCCTATTTGTGGGCCACCCGCCTCTACGACAGGCGCCGCGCAGCCGAGCCAAAGTAAGGGCGGGAACCGCTTAGACGTCAGAGAGCCGCCGCCGTGACCTGGCTGACGACATCGAAAAGGGCGTGGAAACCCCCTGAAGGACCACGAGCCTCAGGTTTGTTCTCCAGTTGACCGATCTATAGATAGTGCCGCCCTTCACGGACATGGCAACAGAACCTCATCCGAGACGACGCAAGCCAACGCCGGTCGGCCGCCAGATCGCGAACAAGCTGATTTCCGGAGATGGCACCGAGCTCGATCTCGCAACCGAGAATGGCGTAATGGAAGACGACGGGTTCCACAACTGTCGATGGACATTGAACGGAAAGCTCCACCGTCTCGACGGTCCCGCTATCGAGCGCGCGGACGGAGCTCGAGCGTGGTACATCAACGGCAAGCGTCACCGGATCAGTGGACCGGCGGTCATCGGCCACAATGGTTACGAGATGTGGTGCCAGAACGAAATAATCCACCGCTCCGTCACAGAAGGACCTGCGATTGTCCGACCGGACGGCACGCGCGAATGGGCAGAGAACGGCGCATACGCGTTCCCTCCAGTCGGCACAGAACTCACGACTGCCGAGGCAAGACTCGTACCTGTCGAAACTCAGGTGGAGGTGACGGTCAATACGACCGGAAACAAGCGCCACAGCCTCATAGCGCTCGACCTGCCGCGCCACGGCCACGATAAGTCCGATCTCACCGCTCCTCGCCGCTTCAAAAACTTCACCAACCTCGACGACGTTATGGTCGGTGGAGACTGTGGTTGGGGCTCACCGGGACACCCGATCCAGTTCACGTATATCAGGGTCGTCGAACCGACCTGACCAATTCATTCACCGTTACTTCGCCGGTGATTGCAGGAGTGGTTAGGCGGGTACGATCTCCACGAGGTGCTCCATCCCGTCGAAGTCGGTTGCGTTCCGGGTTAGGAAACCGAGATCCTGCTTAGAACCACTCCAGAGCTTTAGCGGTGAAGTTTTTGACTTCCTGGCGCGTGGCGTCGCGCCCTTGCCCCGAAAACCACGAGTCCTTGTCTCGAACGCACAAGGTCAACTCGGGTGCCGCTACCC
>JBAPRR010000375.1:0-10613 GCA_049281195.1 Acidimicrobiales bacterium | reverse complement strand
TTTTCTGACGGCGCGGGTGTCGCTTCTGCTCATCGAGCTGAACATCGAGACCGTCGAGGATCTGATCGATCGCTACAAGATCCCGACTGCCGCTGCCGATGCCGTCATCGGGACAGCCAAGCTCTCGGAATGGCTGGGAGCCGTACGGGCGACTGCCGACTCGTGAAAGCGCGAAACGACCCGGCACATTGGCCGGGTCGAATCGCTGGGGTTACGTGGTGGGTGTGATGGGTCAGGTCGGCCCGGTCTTCCTTTGTGGAGATCGTCGAGCACGGCGTCGTGCCGGGACGTCCACCTTGCAAAGTCGAGCGAGCTCCCTGATCTCCGCATCGAGGACGTTGACCTCATCCTGAATCTGTTCGAGCCGGTCGTCGATGGCCTTCCTCTTCGCGGCGCTCATCGGGCGAGGGTGGGTCATGTCAGACCCCCAACGGTTCGAGGCCAGCGCCTTCACGGATGCGTCGACCCACGTCGTGAATGCCCGCTTGCACCTCGGCATATTCGGTGTCCCATTCAGGTTTGGGCTCTGATGCGTTGAATCCCAGTAGCCCGTTCACGAGCGGGCGAGTCCCCTCGACAACTCCGTCGACCCGTTCCTTCAACTCCATCAGCTCGATCCCGTTCTTCACGACCTCGCGGCAAATCGCCTGAAGAAGGATCGGGGTTGCGTCCTCCCCGACGGTCTCTGAGAGGTCGGCAAGGACGGTCGGGTCCATCATCATCGAACTGATGAATTCTCGGCCCTTCTGGTCGTCCCAATCCTTGAGCAGTTCAGGGTTCTTTTCGCTCACATTGCCCTCCTGGGGCTTAGGACGCCCGCGAAGAGGCAAGGAGCGCAGATCAGGGGGGATGTCGGGCGGTCCACGAATTGGGCCGCTGTCCGAAATACCTTCTTCACTGGCGATGCCTCCTTTGTAGGCGTCGTCCACGCCGCCGGGCCCGGTCACGCGGGCGCCGGCGGCTTTCTGTTGTTTGCGGGGTAAGCATCGGCCTTTGGGGCCCGGGAGTCAAGCAATGTGCCCGGCGTTTCCCTCCCTGGACACTCGATGGGTGCCTTGTAAACTTGAGTGTGTACTTCAGGGGCCGACAAAACCAAAGTTGTGTGGCCGTTTCTCAATATTGCGGATGGACGGCCCGACCCCGAGCACGTACCGTTTACCCTGACGCCTACGGCGTGTCCATTTCGTGCACAATGCAAGTCGCTAGACACGAAGCAGAAGAGGAGACAGCGCAACCGCATGCCAGGCAACAGGCGGAAGGTAAACCTGCCAGACGGACGTCAGGCGGAGGCATCGGTCGTGTCGTTTCAGAGCGCAGGTGAGCACTGGAACGAGTATCTCGTCGACGACGGCACCGTGATCCGCTTCAAGGCTGTCGTTACCGAGATCCTCAAGGTTGACGGGGAGTATGACCCCGAAGGTAGCCCTATGTACATGGTTGGAAACGCAAACCTGGTGGTCGTAAGCGCACCTGACCACTTAAGGAAAGACGGGGGTGCTTCATGAGTACCGTTGCTGATGACTGGCAGATCGCGCCACTGCGAGCGCGCCCACGCGGGTTCCCTTCTGCTGTGTGGGCCGAAGAGAAGCACGTCGAAATCCTCTTAGGCGCGGACGCCGGCCCAGAATTTTCCACTCTGCCACTTCAGTTGATCGAGAGGTTCGTTGATGTGGCGATGCGCAAGGCTCAGACGAAGCTTCTTGAGTCGACAGAATGGTATGCATTTGTGCCACGCCTCCCAGGGGTCTGGGCTACCGGCGCCGATGAGGCGGCCGCATTGAGCGAGCTTCGCGGCGTCATCAAGGATTGGGTGAACCTGAAAATCGCGGATGGTGACAAAGACATCCCGGAGCTGGAGAGCATCAACCTCAACTGGCTATAAGTGAGTGGGAGCTGGTCCGATCGCACGTCGCAAGCTGATCAAGCGGTTTCGAAAGCTTGGTTTTGGTCCGCCAGAGCAAGGAACCAATCACCAGTTCATGCGTCGAGGCAAGCTTCTCTTGAGGATTCCCAATGACCATGGTGGGGACATCAGCGGTCCCTTGGTCGATCAACTGCTGAAAGAAGCCGACATACCTCTGGAGAATTGGAACAACGCCGGATAGGCAGCAAGTCGTGACTACGCCGTGACTACAAAACGCCGGAAATGCCACGCACGCCGACTATGCGTCCTCCATTAAACATGCTGGTCACGGCAACTTCCGGCAAGCGCCAGCAACCGCTAAGAGAGACCAGAACCCTCTCTTAATCCGCAGGTTTCGGGTTCGAATCCCGAGGGGCGCACCGCTGACCAGGACTTTCGTGAATCGAAAGCTCTGTTTCGAAGCCCCGAGGCCTGCGACATGAGCACACGCTAACGAGCAAGCAGACACGGAGTCGCGCTATGGGCCGTTTTCAGTGGGAATCGCCTGTTGTCCCAGTTCATGAGATAGGAAATCTACGATCTGGCTCCTCAACTGAGTCAAGCTCGGGAGGGTGGGTCCACTCCCAGCATGAATCAATCCGTGCCCGGCATTTCTGACCAGCACCAAGGTGGCTGCGTCACCTGCGGCGGTCAGACGCCGTGCAAGGTCTTGAGACTGACTCACAGGAACAATCGTGTCGTCGACTCCATGAATGATCAGGAATGGCGGGGCACCGCGCCTGATATACGAAATCGCGCTGGAGGTGGCGAGCTCTTTAGTCGGCTGTCCTAACTGTTGGCCAAACTCTTGTTGTGCGTAGATTTTCAGGAATGAATATCCGGCCCAGTCCGGCGTCGTGAGATCCGACGGCCCGTAAAGGTCCACCACCGCCTTGACCGAGCTTGACTCCGAGGCGTACTGGCCGACGTCAAAGCCCGCGCTAGGTCCCGCCAGCCCGAGAATCTCGACTAGTTGCGCACCGGCACTGTCACCGATCGCACCGATGCTTGCGGGATCGACCCTCAAGCGCTTGGCATTTTGCCTCAAGAAGCGGATGGCGCACTTCACGTCCTCGATCTGATCGGGCCATCGGTATCGAGGTGCAAGGCGATAATTAAGCGACACAAAGATCATTCCTGATGCGATGACACCATTCGCGATCGACTTCATGAAAGGTGATAGCTGGTCATTTCCTGAAGTCCATCCCCCGCCGTGTACATAGACGACCGTGGCGACCGGGGAAGTAGGTGCAGGGATCGGGGTGTATAGATCGAGTGACTGCCCGACGCCTCCAGGCGCGCAGTAGGTCAATCTCGTTTGAGTATCAGTCGCCCCGGGACCCGAACACGAGGTCAAGCAGACTCCAATGCTCAGCATCGCCGTAACTACAGCGAATATGTGTCGGCGCCGGCCGTCAATGTTCTTGAGGTTGCCGATGCTTCTCCCCACCACGAACGATCTACTGCTTGCCGCAATCGTCATATGCCTTCCAGCTCGTTCTGGCGGGTCTTCGCTTATGTGCCCTGCTCACGAGACCCCAAACGGGACGGAATGCGAAGCTTTCAGCAAGTCGGACGGCTAGCCGCCGCCACGGTCCACTCGGGTACAAAAGATGCCCACGCCCAGACCGACGCGGTCAACTGGGAAGCTGAAGTTCAAGAACACCCCGGTGCCGGTCAGTTCAAAGAAGAATTAGGACTTCGAGTCTCCCGTCTCACTCAATGTCTTAATCGTCTTCAGTCCCAATCTCCGGCCGGTACCGCCCTTCCCGCCAACCGTCCGTCAGCACTTTGACCAAGTCGTGTCGCACTCAGATCTTTGGCGCGGCCTTTGGGACCCGAACTCGTAACGAAACCCTCGAGTACCTGGACGGCAAGCCGGGTGGGCAGCCTCCGATCGTGTTGCCGCTCACCGCGGTGTCCGTTCCTTCGTCCTCAACCGGAGTGGTGTAGCAGCTGATCGTGTTGTTTTCGACAGCGTTTGTGTCCGCATTGCACGTCACAGCTTCACCGCTGCACTGGAACACCTCGACGCCGTAGGTGCCCGAAGCTGGGTCATCGACGTCGTTGCCTTCGACGTCGTTGCTGTTTGCAGTGGGTTCGGCCGTCGTTGCGTCGGAGACGTACTCGGCGATGACGGTCACTCCGAATGGAGAGTCTTCGACGGTGTTGTTCTCGACGTCGTTGTCGTTCGCAGGGCCAAAAAATCCCTCGTCCCATATGCCGATGCCGTTGGAACTCGCTCCGCTGAAAGCCGTCGAGTTCCCTGAGACATCCAAACCTGAGCTCTCCCACAACAGGATCCCGTTCGTCGAATATTCGGAGCTGTCGCACGAGCCATCGATCGTGTTGTCCGTAATCGTGCTCGTCCCGCTCGAGGTGTACAGGGAGAGACCGTTGCATCCAGTACTGGGTGCCATGCAGTCCTCCGTGACCTGATTATTCTCGATTGTCAGTCCGGCATTATCGGCATTCACCGAGATCCCGTAACACGAATCGACGCCCTGCGAATCCGCGTAGCCCGTGACCGAGTTGTTGGCAATTTCAGCAGATACGTCCCCATAAAGGCTTATCCCAATTCCTTCGACGCCCGAGATGGTGTCGCCCTCGAGTACGGTGCTGAATTGCTTCAACTTGCCGTTGATGACGTCGATGCCGTCGCCTCCCCCGCAAGTGTCATCCGGTCCGCGGTTTAGGTTCTCGATTGTCACGTCTTCCACGGTTGCCGCCTTGACGTCGTACATCGACACCCCGGCGAGGTCGTACTTGCACTTCGGGTTGGAGTTCGTGAAATCACCGTCGATGGTGAGGTCGTCAATGGTGGTTTTGCCGCCATCGGCCGAAACGACCGCTCCGTCGAAGATCTTCGTTCCGGGATCCTCAGCGGTAATCGTAAAATGGTCTCCGTTGAACGTGTACCCCGACGGTACGACGATCGACTCCGTAGTAGTGCAGGCTGATTTTAGCGTCATCGTTTTCCCGCTTGTGCGGAACTTGCACGCTTGGGAGCTCGCGCTTGCGGCTTGGGCTCCGACAACGGCCAGCGCTGAACTGAACGCACCAATACAAAGCATTGCGCTCAGGCCCACGAAAAGCTTGCGTCTCATGATTACCTCACACATCTTCGGTCGCTTCAATCCGCCAGTCCGCCTCGAAGCGGAAGCGATGCAATATTTGCACGGTGGAGCCCGCCCTGTCATCAGACAATTCGATTAGTGCTCCCGCTATTGGACGAATTCTGAATACTTACTTTGCATACTGCACTAGCGGGCAAGAAGACTGCGTGTAACTCTTCCGCCGATCGATGGAGAGGGCTCGGAGGGCCGATGAAACGAGCGGGATTATCGACCAGCTCCCAGGGCTTAGCTCGACGCCCGCCGGTAGAAAATCTTGGATACTTGAAGCGGTCGAGCGTGGGAGCACATCCTCGCCAATGGCACCACCCGCCCCGTTACTCGCAGTAGCCCCTTGCGTGACCGGAATTACGCCGGGCACCAGGTGAGGGTGTCGTGGTTCGGGTTCGTCACCCAGACATCTATGCCGTCCGACCAGATGCCTAGGGGGCCCGTGGAATTCGTAGGTTGACCCTGTTCTTACCTTTACCAGGTCACCCGTCGACACACTGAGCTGCGTCACGGAGTTACCGCCGGTTGACTTGCTGCCAATGTTGGCCACCCAGACGTGCCTTCCATCAGATGGGATTCCGCTCGGATAGTCGAACCTGTCGCTCCTTGCGTCGATCACCTGGATGAGATCGTCTGTCGAGGCATTGAGCGCGGTAAGGGAGTCACCCGAATAGTTCGCGACCCACACGTGCGTTCCGTCGGAGGAGATCGCATCTGAATCGCGGAAGCGGTACTTGGCTCCGGAGATCACGCCTACTCGATCACCTATCAAGGTGCTGAACTCATCAACTGAGTTGCCGTTTACGTTTGCACTCAATACCTCCTTTCTCAAAGGCATCAGGCGTGCGCGATCACCTCGCCCACCTCGATGCCTGTGATCGTGACTCCCGGTGACGACGCTGATGAGCCACCCTCTGGAAACGCCTCCCGAGCCTGACTCTCTGATTCGAATAGTTCGACTGACGTCCCGTGGCCACCATCGAGCTGAATCCAGTAGCCGCCCACGAAACCTGCTTGTTGGCGAACCATCGGCACCAGATCTTCGTCCAGTGACCGCTTGGCCTCGTCAATGTCGTTGATGTCCACCGTTATGACGACTGCCCACATGGGTCCCACCTCCTCGACACTCTGAAGCGTGAAGTCTGCCACGGGAAGATTTCGCGGGCATCGGCTGGACTTCGCCATCTCCGAATGTCGTTCAGGATCTACCCGACACCTCCCCCAGCGGGGAATGTGTGGCTCAGTTTTACATGGGTACTACCCAGACCTATATGTAAATCTGCGCCACATATTCGACCGGGAGTCTCGAGGTAGCGACTCCACCGCGCGTGGCGACCGGTCCCGAGGTTAGGTCCGCCCTCGACCAGTAATCAACCTCGCGAGCACGCGGGACCGCGTGCGGCGGACGGAGGGACCCTCAGCACTGATGACGTTCGCCGCGTCAAGGGCGGCTGCCATTCCCCAGATCAGTCGATTTGGGCTATTACCTAAGGCGTGCCGAACCCGTTTGTGCTGAGCATGGCCGGCAACTTCGAGGAAGCGTTGCGACTGATGGAAGCGGCGTTGGCGGATTGTCCCGACGACCTGTGGGCGACAGACCTGTGGCCGGACGAGGCGCCCACGGGTCCCACGCCTCACGGGGGATTGCACAGCTCAGCCCCCTGGTTCCTCGCATACCACGCGCTGCTGACGCTCGACTACGACCTCAATGCCGAGTTCGATTCGTGGGAGCCGCCGCAACCCTTTGACGAGAACTCTTACGCCTTTCCCAACCGGGTGTTCACCAAGCCGGAACTCCTCAGCTACATCCACTACTGCCGCGGGAAGGTGCGCCAAACGCTTGACGCGCTCACCGAGGAAGCGGCGGCCCGGCCGCTCCCGAGCGCTCATCGATACCACGGCATGTTGTATGCAGTGATTGTCGGCGGCATGCCGCTGCACGTCGTTGAGCACGCCTCTCAGATCCGCCAGTTCCTGACTGCCGCAGGAGTCAAAGTGCAACCCATGCCCGGCGATCGTGGGTACGTGGGATGACCGGAGTGAGCAACGTCGTGGGGTACTTTGGCCACCTTTCTCGTCTCCCGACCCACCGGGAAAGGTGAATATCATCTAGATCACCATGGTTGCATTGTCAAATGGTTTTCTTCGATCGGGTGGGATATGTCCAACGTGCTGATTACCGGAATGTCAGGCACCGGCAAGTCCTCCGCGCTTCAAATGCTTGCAGAAAAGGGCTATTCCGTCGTCGACACCGACACTGACCGGTGGAGTGAGTGGGTCACCGAGCCAGACGGCTCACAGGATTGGTTATGGCGCGAGAAGGAAATCGCCTCGCTGTTGAACGGCCACCGGCGTGGTCATTTGTTTGTTGCAGGCTGCAAGACCAACCAAGGAAAGTTTTACGACCTATTCCACCACGTCGTCCTGCTCAGTGCACCCGCCGAAGTGCTCCTGGGACGGATTGCAACACGGACGAGCAACACCTACGGGAAACATCCCACGGAACGAGCGCTGATCGTGCAGCACCTCGCAGAGGTCGAACCTCTGCTGCGCGCGACTGCGACGGTCGAAATCGATGCCACAGCACCGCTGACAGAGGTCGTCCGGCAGCTGGAGGAACTGGTAAGGGCTCGAGACACCAAAATGTCATGAACCACGGTTCGGTTCCGGGAACCACAAACAGACGACGCCGCGTTCTGCGACGGCGTCTGTCTAGTTGGGGACTTGAAATCAGTATTTCAGCAGATTCCGACCGGTGACGAGTTATCGTCCTTCCCGACGTTGTTGGTCCAGCTGTTCGCCGTTCCTGCGGTCCCGGTACCTGTTCATGCGTCCTGACAATCACTCGCCGGTGAGGGCGACCCCTTCACCTTGTTCCTATTTATGACGTTGCCGCTCGTGCCAGATTGGACGTCGATCCCAACCCCACTCGAGTTTTGATCTTGTTCGAAGCAACGTATGCGGACGTGTAGTCCGACATAACGATGACCCGTAGTAGTAACCCTTGATCTTGTTGCTGGTTGCCGTGGTGCTGTCGCTCGCCGACCCGAAGTAGGTGGACAATCGGATCCCCGCCTGTCCATCGGCCGAGCTCGATCCGGTGGCTGTCATCGTGTTGTTCGAGATTCGCAAGCCGACGTTGGCGCCGGCATCGAGGATTGCGTCTCCGAAACCGCCAGGAGCACTGGGGCTGGTCGTGATCGTGTTTCCATCGATCAGGGCATTGGTGCTGTTTGTAGCTACGACAAACGTCGAATCGTTGGTGCTCGTGTTGTCCGTGACGTCCAAGCCTGCGGAGTTGTTGCCACTCGCTCCGGCGAAGTTGATCGCAGCCTGGCTGTCACCGGTAAACGTGTTGCCGGAGATCGTCGTGTCGTTGGCTGGCCCATTCGAGATGAAAATCGCGGTGCCTGTATCGCCGTCGGATTCAATGTTTCCACCCTGATCATTGTTTGCAAAGACGTTGTCTTCGATAACAGCGGGGTCCGAGGCGTCCGGGTTCTGCAGGTTGATTCCTTCGTTGTTGCCCTGGATCACGTTGTCTTCCAGCGTCAGTCCACTACTTCCTGCGAAGTCGTTGATCCCATCCTCCCCATTTCCGGACGTTCCCGCGTCTTCGATTGTGAACCCATTGATCTCGGTTCCATTTGCGCTCGAGCTGAGCGTGAATCCGCCGTCATCGTCCGCGATGACTGTCTGAGCGTTGCTCTTCGGCGCCTTCAGGACTGGGTCCTTGCCGTACTGAGCACCCTCGAACGTAAGGTCGGCACCTCAACGGAGATGCCTTGGGCACCGCCACAGACATGGTTGAGTGACCCGACGCGACCTAATTCCACGAGCCGTGTCTGTCATTCGTGACAACCGTGGCGGCCGATTCCTCGGACCCGGACTGCCGGGCGAGAATGTGAAGGCGGAGACGAGCCAGTCGGCCGGAGCGACGGCAACGGTCGCCGATCCTGGGAGAAGCTGCTCTCAATGACGAAACCGCTTTCTGACTCGGGACCCCAATCCCACTAGCCCGATCCGTGAAACGACCTGATCCGACCGGTGGATTGCATAACTTGGAGAGAGCTGCGAGATCGCTGTCCAGGAGGAGCAGGTGACGACGACACAGAACTCGACGAACCTCGACTCGCTGGCGATCAACACGATCCGCGGGCTCTGTATGGACGCTGTCCAAAAAGCGAATTCGGGGCACCCGGGGACACCCATGGGGATCGCCCCGGTCGCCTACGCGTTGTGGCAGCGCTTTTTACGATTCGACCCTGACAACCCGATATGGCCGAATCGTGACCGGTTCGTGCTGTCCGAGGGTCATGCTTCGACACTTTTGTGGTCGCTACTCCACCTGACCCAGGTCAAGGCGGTCAATCCCGACTACGAAGTGCTCGGTGGTCCTGCGGTCACACTGGCCGACCTGGAGTCCTTCCGTCAGCTCGGCTCTCACTGCCCAGGCCACCCGGAGTACCACCTGACCAGCGGAGTCGAGGCCACCACGGGACCGTTGGGCCAGGGAGTCTCGTGCTCCGTCGGGATGGCGATCGCCGGACGGTGGCTCGGGTCTCGGTACAACGTCGACGACGAGCTGACCCTCTTCGACTTCTCGGTCTATGCCCTCGCCGGCGACGGTTGCATGATGGAAGGAATCTCCTCCGAAGCGGCGTCTCTCGCCGGCCACCTGGGCCTTTCCAACCTTTGCTGGATCTACGACTCGAACAGGGTGACTATCGAGGGCCACACGGACATCGCATTCACTGAGGACGTGGCGGCCAGGTTCATCGCGTACAACTGGAACGTCACGACGGTTTCGGACGCCAACGATCTGACTCAGGTCGAAAGGGCCTTCCACACGTTCGAAAAGGAATCCGAAAGGCCCACTCTGATCCTGGTGCACAGCCACATCGGCTACGGATCGCCTGTCGAGGATTCCCCGAAGGCCCATGGTGAGCCCCTCGGAGTGGAGGCTGTCAAAGAGACCAAGCGATTCCTCGGGATGCCCGACAACATCGACTTCTACGTACCGGACGGTATGTACGACTGGTTCTCGTCGATATTCGGAGACAGAGGTCGCCGGGAGTACGACGACTGGACCAAGCGTCTGAACGTCTTCAAAGGCAAGTACCCGGAGCTGGCCGCCGAGCTCGACCGGATACAGCGCCGCGAGATGCCCGATGGCTGGGACAGGTCCCTTCCTGTATTTCCGGCCGATCCGACCGGCCTAGCCACCCGCGACTCGTCGGCTCAGGTCTTGAACGTGGTGGCCGCAGGCGTCCCGTGGCTGATCGGCGGATCCGCAGACCTCACCCCCTCGACCAAGACGCGACTCACCTTCGAAGGCGCAGGCGACCTCGAACCAGGAGAGCCGTCGGGACGCAACTTCCACTTCGGCATAAGAGAGCACGCCGCCGCGGCCGTATCGAACGGGATCGCGTTGACAAAGCTGAGACCATTCTGGTCCGGCTTTCTGATCTTCTCCGACTACGCGAAAGGAGCCATCCGTCTCTCCGCATTGATGGAGATCCCGGTCATTCACGTGTTCACCCATGACTCGATCGGCGTCGGCGAGGACGGCCCGACACATCAGC
>JBAPRR010000374.1:0-1652 GCA_049281195.1 Acidimicrobiales bacterium | reverse complement strand
GTTCCTTGTTGACGGGGACCTGATCACCACCACGATCGAAGGCATAGGCACCCTCAGGAACCGGTGCCGATCTCCTAGACAGCGACCGACAGTTGAGGCGGGGTGAACCCGTGGGCTTACATCGACTGGCATCGATAACGATCGGCGTTCCCAATGTCGAAGAAACCTGTAGCTACTACGCCGAGTTCGGGTTGGTACGCGATGGGCACTGCTTTTCGACAAAAGACGGTGGCAGTCAACTCCGCATTGTCGACACCCCGACCCGGCGTTTGATTGAGTTGTGCGTCGGAGCCGATGACGCGGACGACTTGGACCGTATCGCGCACCAATTGGCCGGACTCGGAGTAGCAAGCGAGCTCGGTACGTCCTGTGTCAGAGCCATCGAAGGTCATAGCGGTGTGCGAGCGATGGTGAAAGTGCTGCCGCGCATCACGCAGGGCCCGGCAGAGATCGTGCCGTACAACGCGCCCGGGCGGACCGAACGACTCAACAATCGTGCACCCGCAATCCTGCGCGAAGAGCCGGTTCGTCCACGCAAACTGGGCCATGTCGTCATAGGCACTCCCGAAGCCGAGGACTCGAAGCGTTTTTTCGTCGATGGCATCGGATTCAAGGTCAGCGATGAAGTCCAGGACATCGCCGCTTTCCTACGGTGCTCTACCGACCATCACAATTTGCTGATTCAGAATTCCCCTGTGTCATTCCTGCACCACACATCGTGGCAAGTTGAGGATGTCGACGAGGTTGGTCGAGGGGCGACGCGAATGCTCGAAGGTCACGCCGAGCGCCATGTGTGGGGTTTGGGCCGTCACTTCATCGGTTCCAACTTCTTCTGGTACCTGCGGGACCCTGCCGGCAACTTCAGCGAGTACTACTCGGACATGGACAGCATCAACGACGACCAAGTGTGGAAAGCCGGCACATGGGAACCATCACTACGCGCGTTATACGCGTGGGGGCCGGACGTACCCCCCTCCATGTTGACGCCCGACGACCTCGCTGACCTGATGGCGAGCTCACATCCAGGCTGAGAGAGCGCTGCCGGTTATGCGCCCGCCGTTGACGTCGTCGGTTCGGCCTTGAACTGACCTTGGGCCACCTGGTCGAGCGTCACCCGTCTCACCTGGTATGTGGTTTGACCAGTTGGCGGTTGGCCGATTGCGCCACCCGAGAACGTCACCGGGATTCCCGTCGTGGCATCGATGGTCATCTGCTCGAGGACGCCACCGTCCACGTGATCGCCGCAGGTGAGGCACTTCGACGTGCCCGGGAACGCGCCCGTGATCAGTCGTGCTGGCTCACCGTTCGCCGTCGTGTGCGTGACGGTGCCTTCGGAGATTGACGAGATCACCCGAATCACACCGGCCCGTACGGTCGGATTTCCAGCCCCGGCGACCAGCGCGTCGAGCGAGTACTCCCTGAGCCCGTTGTCTGCGAGCATGCTTCCCGGCGACAGCGCTGCCGTCGACGGACTTGGTGCCGTCTCCATCTCCTCTAAGCGGCGCTCGGCGGTATTGCTTGGCCGTGCTCGCGCACCAACCCCGTCGAGGGGACCGCAACAGCAGGGGTTGGTTGGTTGGTGGGGGTAGCAAGAATCGAACTTGCGACCTCAGCATTATCAGTGCTGCGCTCTAACCGACTGAGCTATACCC
>JBAPRR010000373.1:0-4192 GCA_049281195.1 Acidimicrobiales bacterium | reverse complement strand
AGTGAGGATGAGCCAGGTGTGGCCGTCCATCAGTTCGCGGGCAGCGTCAAGGTGACCTGCATGGCATGCCGTTTCGGCAATAACGTGAAGAAGGATGGCTCTCAGGTCTGGAAGACGCCAGTCACCGAAGAACTCTGGCCAGTATCTTGGCTCTGCATCTAACTCTGTGTTGGCAATGATGTCGTTTGCGAAACCAATCTCTCTGCGGTACAGATCGAAAACATCTGCTGCCTGGGTGTCTGGTGACACCACCCACGCCGATTCGGACGAGTCGTTCTCATCTGTTGTTTCACCGGCAACGACGACACGGAACCAGAATCGTTCAACGTCGATTGCTAGATGCTGAACCAGTCCCACACTTGACCAGCTGGTCGGCAGGACTGCGAGATGAAGAGCCTCGTCGGTTAGTCCATCCAAGGCCCCGACAACGTGTGCCCGCTGGTTGTCCAAACAATCCAGCATTGCCTTCGTATCTGGTTCCATTATGTTCTCGATCCCTTCTCCGCAGGTACGTGCCTCGAGAGGAAGTGTGCATCCTGCACTCTGCGAATGTTCACGGATGTGCTCATCGCCCTGCGACTGAGACGTACGACGACGGCCAGATTCATCGCACATGTCGCATCGCAAATCCGACTGCCGTTGTGAAGCGGCCGACTGAGGCGATCAGCACCGGCCTCGATACCGGAAGCTAGTAGCACTCACACGTGTGCCTAAGAGCCGACCACTTCGAGTTCAGCACCACCCTGCTTGCATACCGATTTATTTCAGCCATTCGGTAAAAACCATTTGACACTGCAACCGCGCGGGTCTAAGTCATATTTACCTTCCCGGTGGGTTGGGGTACGAGAAAGGCGGCCAAAGTGTCCGACGACATCGCTCACTCCAACGGCTCGCTAAACGAAAACGGCGGGGCGGCTGACCGACCAGCTCCCCGAGTGGGGCGACGCAAGATGCTCCTCGGGGTCGCGGCAGCGGGAATGGGTGCGAGCGTCGTGGCTGAAGCTTCACCTGCGGCTGCTAAAACCCCGGACACGGTCCCGAAAGTGAAGTTGGGCAAAGCCAACACTGCGACGGCGACGACGTCCATCTCCATGGCAGTTAATGGCGACAGCGGTATCGAAGGTATCGACACCAGTAGTGGAGGCGGGTACGGGGTGTCTGGGACCTCCGCTAGTGGCACAGGCGTCAACGGTATCCATAGCACAGGTGACGGGAACGGAGTCGAAGGTCTGGACAACTCAGGAAAGGCCAGCAGTAGCGGCGTCTACGGCAGCAGCTCGGATAGTGGAAATGGCGTCTATGGGGCATCCACGGATGGCACCGGCGTCCGTGGGATGTCCTCCGACGGGGGCATCGGGGTACTAGGGACCACCTCTGGCAGCAACGCTTCGGGCATTGCATTCGCTGCCGTCGTAGGGGACGCCTATGGCACTGGAGACAGCTACGGCGTATACGCCTACTCCGAAAACTCCTACGCCCTGTATGTCGGCGGCACATCGGAGTTCACTGGTGCGATGTCCAAGCCCGGCGGCTCGTTCAAGATTGACCATCCCGTCGACCCAGAGAACAAGTACCTGTACCACTCGTTCGTGGAATCGCCAGACATGATGAACGTCTACAACGGCACCGTCACCCTCGACCGCGAGGGCCGGGCAACGGTGAACTCTCCGCGTGGTTTGAGGCGCTCAACCGGGACTACCGCTACACCCTCACCGCATTGGATAAACCGGCACCCGACTTGCACATCTCATCGCGGGTCAAAGACGGAAAGTTCTCCATCGCCGGTGGGAAAGCAAACCAGGAGGTGTCGTGGCAGGTCACCGGTGTCCGTCAAGACGCATGGGCGAACACCAATCGCATCCCCGTCGAGGTCGATAAGAAGGATGGGGACCGCGGTCGTTACCTGCACCCCGAGCTGTTCGGCGGTGAAGCGATCATTGCGCTCGCCAAGCCCCGCGATCGCGGTCGTCGGCACCGGCTGAACTCTCCGACGGCTTCGAAGCGAAGCACCGAGTCCTAAAACGTTTCAGTTGCCGTGGCAGACCAGAGCAACAGGATTAGCGCGGAGGTAAGTGGATTCTCGCGATCACGCTCTAACCTGCGTCGCTTCCAACGACAAAACATGAAGTGTTGCTCGGACAGCCAACTCCCCTTGAATCCATCGTTCCTGTCGCCACCCGCGCAATACCGGGTGTCACGTCATTGATCGCAGCGACGACCCCCTGGTTGGAACTGTTGAATCCAACGACGAGACAGTCGACCGTGGCGGCGGGACTTGCCACAGCTTTGAGCAGGCTTGACCCGATACGGACGCTCTCAGAAACGCCAATCACGCACCTTAATCGGACAAATCAAGCACGAGGGTGGCCATCGCTTTCGCATCAAGTACTGGCTGGGACCTCACCACCGGCGGGATCTGAGAACCCAGACGAACGGCTTTATTTTGGAGCGGTGATGACGCGTCCGGCTTAGACGACGTGGCCCGATGAACGGTTGCATTTCTGAGCAGCGACGATGTAGCCGACTTAGACCATGCAAGCCGCGGAGTCGTTGCAGTCTGATTCGTGTTCTCCGCGAAAATTCCAGATCCATCAGGATTAACGAGGAGTCCTTGCGCCATCGTAAAATCACCTGTTGCTGTCTTCCCGCTACGGATCACAAGAGTCGCGCCATCAGGCAACTTTGGTGACGCTGCATGGCCCGTAGAAACCGTCACCGTCGCCTGAGCTGAGATCGCTCATCTGAGAGCAAGTAGGAACGACCGTTACCATCGTGTGTTCCGGAGCGACCTGCACGTTGAGGTACGGCTCACCAGAGACGTCGATCCCTGCGCTCAGATTGATCACCTGGTTCGGTGGCAGAACACCGACGTTGACACCGATGAGATTCACTCCCGTGTCCTTTTCCACGAGCTTGGCCAGATTGCTTGTAGTGATTCCTCCTACCCTGACCGCGGGACCGACGAGTGCTGGACGCTGCGTTGGGCGGGTCGCCGCAGTTTTCTCGAGCGCGACAAGAGAGAGCGCCGGTCTCCGCGTGGTCGAATGGACCTGCGGTACGCCAGTGAAAATAAGTGCTAGGGAGAGAGCGAGGATTACGAAGGCTCCCGATGTCTCGGCAAGCGCTACGCCTCGCCGCCGCCGAGCCAAGCGAGCCTTGATAAGGACGTCGGCTGGATCAAAACTCAAAGGGGGCTCGTCACCGAGCGCACTCTGCAGGAGCGTTGACACTTCCGTCATAGGTCTTATCCCTTCTGTCTGCCTGCGGTTATCGACTCGGTTTCACCAAGCAAGTGGCGGAGCCGTTCCAGACCACGGGCCGTTTGGCTTTTTACTGTGCCTTCTGAGCAACAAATCATCCTGGCAGTCTCGGCGACGTCGCAGCCCAGGAAGTACCGCAGCACCAGTACGGCCCGCTGGCGCGGTGGCACTTGGGCGAGCATCTGACGGACCAAGAGCCGCTCGTCCTCGCCAAGCTGCTCGACCTGCGGCAGGTCTGGAAGGCTCTCCCATGAGGACTCCCTTCTCCATGGACGGCGACTTTCGTCGATCAATCCGCGGACCGATATTGTTCGGACGAATGACTCCATCGACTCACGGGCTCGTAACCTGTCCCAGTTCAAATACAGCTTGACCAGTGCCGATTGCACAGCGTCGTCCGCTTGATGCCACTCTCCGCAGAGGAGGAAAGCTGTCTGGCGCAGACGGCGGGCGGACGCCGCAACGAAGGCGGTGAACTCCTCATCCCGATCCCCTCGCATTTGCTCCTCCAAGCCGTCATCGTTATAGACGGAACTGGGGTCTTCCAAGGTTGCACGGTCTCGACGCCTGGCTCGAACAGCAGCGATGATGCTGGCCGAGCACGTCAACGGGATTTCTGAAGATCCCGATCTCAACCGGGGGTTTGAGTAGGTACGTGTCCGACGACCTGACTGGACGTTACTCAAACCCCGTGGAGACAAGCGGGTGGCCTTCACCCCGTCAGCCGGACACGCAGATGTTGGACTGGTGGTAGGTGCTGAACGACCCTCGAATCGCCCGATGGTTGACAACCGAGTGATCATTTTCAGAGCCTCTGAGGCGATCTGAGAGCGTGGGTTTCATGCTGCAGCGGCCTTCGACGTCGTGATCGAGTGAAAGTGACGCAGCTCCCATTCGATCGGTGGGATGTTGCCGAAAGACGAGTGAAGGCG
>JBAPRR010000372.1:0-2734 GCA_049281195.1 Acidimicrobiales bacterium | reverse complement strand
AGGTGCTAACAGAACGTCGCTTTTCCGATGGCGGCACTAAAAAAATCGTAAACGGTATAGCGGAAGTCGGGCATGCCGGTTTACAACAGCGATCAGGCACATGTTGAAGGATCAGGATTTTGACGTCAGGGCAGTTGAACCAGGCCTTTACGGTCCCGAAGGGTTTCGGCGGATCCTTTTTCACTTTGACACGTTGCCCGAGGCCTCGAAAGCGCTGCGACTGGCGGTGAGCATCGGTCGCCTCGCCGACTCGCACCTGCGCCTGCTGCACCTTCGGTTGTGGGACCCGTTCTCGATGGCCGGTGGACGGGTCTATCTGGAGACGAGTGGTGAAGCATGGGGGCTGGTGGATCGGGCACTCAAGTGGGTTTGGGATTACGGCGTATGTGCAAGCGGCACCGTCGTGGAGTCGAAGAGATCCGACTTGGGACTGGGGATCCTTTCCGAGATGAGCCTCTGACGCGGATGCCGTCATCCTCACCGCCCGCTCGCGCCTTCGATCCCCTGGTCTCGGACCCAGGGTGATTCGCCAGATCACGAAGGGAACGCAGGCTCCGGTGCTTCTGGTCTATCCGGAGGGATATGAGTCGCCAGGGGAGCGACGGGTCGGAACCTGACGGACGCTGCACCGCGCAGACATTGAGCAACAAGGGCAGGAAGATTGCTTTCCACCCCAATACCAAGTTTATCCATGGGAATTATGGGAATAACTGCCCAGCCCGGCCCCCGAAGCCGGAATCGTCTGGATTTTGGTGTTTGGGAGGACGCGTGAAGCGGCAGAGCATGTTTCGAACCTCTGGATCGGCGCATGCCACCAAGACAGGTGGCCGAGTTGGTCGGGTCGTGGTGTCGGTGGCACTGGTTATCGCCGGCACGGTGGCGGCGTTCGCGTATGCGTCGGTCTCCCCGGCCTTGGCGGCGTCTACACCATCTGACTGCGCGTGGGGTGCCCGATCTGGCGCCGACACGGTGAACGTGGCGGACCCGGACACCAGCGCGAACTACTGGGCCTACACCTACACGGCCGTGCCGGACACCGAGCTCATTATCAAGGGCACATACCCCCGTGCTCGCTATTTCTCCTTTGTCGTATATCAGGAAGACACCGCTCCCATTGGTTCGATCTATGACGCCCAGATCCAGCCAGACCCGGGTAGTGGGAATCCCTTCGTCGGGCCTGTCGCCAAGCACAGTGCGGAGAACTACACCGTCACGGTGTTGTTCACGTCACCGCCCGCTCAGCCCGCCCCGAACACTCTCTATGCCGGACAGAGCAATATCGACGGCACGACCAACCCCGGCGGCTCGATCCTTCTGCGCACTTACGTTCCGCAGGACGAGTCGACATCACCCCAGGGAAGCGTTCCGTTTCCGACAGTGACCTGGGAGACCACGAGCGGCACAGTGCTGGATGCCGGGGCTGCGTGCGCCCGCACCGCTGTCGACGACGACGTCATCGCTCAGGAGCTGAACTCGCAGAGCTTCCCTGTCGAGCCCACATCGGGGTCTTCCACCGCGGTCACGTGGTCGCGGACTGCAAGCACGGGTGTCGGATTCCCGAACCCGCAGAACGCCTACCTCACCGCGACGATCTCGCGTGACGACGGTGACCTGGTGGTCGTGCACGGTCTAGCTCCGACCTTCCCCAACACGACCGCGGGGGTCCCTGTTTACACACCATCGCAGCTTCGTTACTGGTCGATCTGCGTGAACAACCAAACGACGCAGGTCATCTCGTGCACACCCGACTATCAGACGTCGCTGGTCGACGGCTACTACACGTATGTCATCTCCGACCCGTCGGTCCGTCCGAAGAACGCCACCACGCGCAAAGGCGTGGCCTGGTTGCCTTGGGGATCGACCGACCTAGAGAGCGTGATCTTCCTGCGCAACATGCTCCCAGCGTCGAACTTTCCGGAGGCTGTGCAAAACGTGTCGTCTGCAAGTGGCAGCCCCAGTGCTCAGCAGGTCATGGGCGCCTACTATCCGGAGGCCGTGTACTGCGCCCCGGCAACCTTCGAGACCGGTGGTTGGAAGGCGTGCTTCGCGGCTGTGGGACAGTGAAACCTTGTGGCCGAGCTCCGTAGTCCGGAGGGAGCGGGGGAGCGTGGAGTGGTTGACGAACTCAGGGTGACGTTGGAAATCGGCCCCAAAGGAAAGAAGGTTGTAGCGGTGGCGCCGGATTGGCCCGGTCTGGAACGTGGAGCGAAGACGGCGGATGCCGCGATCGAAAAACTGACCTCTTACCTGCCGCGCTACATGAGGGTGGCGAAGCTGGCGAGAAGGGGTGGGGAGCTGGCGACGATCACAGATGTCGACGTCGTAGAGCAATACCCGGGGATCGGATCAACCGATTTTTGGGGCATCTCGTTCGCTTTTTCGAGCATCGACGAGCAACAGATGTCGAGCGAAGAGCTGAAGCGTCAGCTTGCCCTGATGCAGGCATGCTGGAAGTTCTTCGACGAAGTTCGTGAGCGAGTGTCCCCCGACATGCAGAAGGGTCCCCGAGGCGGCGGACGTGACAGGGACCGAATCGTTCGCCACGTCGTTGCCAACGAGCAGGATTGGGCGAAGAAGATCGGACTGCGCACTGCTGAGGGAGAGGTCGTGACCGATGAAGATGGACTCGAAGCGTTCCGCAGCTCCTACTGCAAGGCGATTCGAACGTTCCATTCCGAGGGAAAGGCGGCCCGAACCTGGCCATTGCGTTACCTGATCCGGCACACCGCGTATC
>JBAPRR010000371.1:0-4327 GCA_049281195.1 Acidimicrobiales bacterium | reverse complement strand
ACCCGACTCACCTGGTATGTGGTTTGACCAGTTGGCGGTTGGCCGATTGCGCCACCCGAGAACGTCACCGGGATTCCCGTCGTGGAATCGATGGTCATCTGCTCGAGGACGCCACCGACTACAGGATCGCCGCAGGTGGGGCACTTCGACGTGTCCGGGAACGCGCCCGTGATCAATCGTGCTGGCTCACAGTTCGCCGTCGTGTGCGTGGCGGTGACTTCGGGGATTGACGAGATCACCCGAATCACACCGGCCCGTACGGTCGGATTTCCAGCCCCGGCGACCAGCGCGTCGAGCGAGTTCTCCCAGAGCCAGTTGTCTGCGAGCATGCTTCCCGGCTACAGCGCTGCCGTCGACGGACTTGGTGCGTCTCCATCTCCTCTAAGCGGCGCTCAGCGGGCCAAATATGCGTGTACCGCCTGGCCGTGCTCGCGCACTGACCCCGTCGAGGGGTCCGCGACAGCGGGGGTTTGGTTGGTTGGTGGGGGTAGCAAGAATCGAACTTGCGACCTCAGCATTATCAGTGCTGCGCTCTAACCGACTGAGCTATACCCCCAGCAGGACTTTTGTGGTTCAAGTTCTCCTGGCGTCCTACTTGTGCCCTAGTTCCTCTAACTGCCAGCCGCGACATTAGTCCTGGCAGCGGCCCGATTATCCGTGCTGTCCAGACCCACATCTCCGGCCCGAAGCCGTCGAAGGGGGACTGGGCGTCATAGGGTACACAGTGGACGCGATCCCATTCGCCACTAGGGCTCGTCCACGCGGACAGTACGGCCAACCGGCGAGATCCAGCGGCGCCAACCCTGCGTCCCCCTCCTCGGAGTTGAGCATCAGCGTGACGTCTGTCGTCCGCCACGTCGATGGGACCACCTTTCCGCCAGTGTGAAGGGACCGCCTCTCCGGGGCTTTCAACGTCGGCGAACTGATGAGCGGTGCGTTCGCACTGTTCGCTCACTGACCTTCGTCGCCGACGAACCCACCCGTGTTTCGAACTACCACTCGGAACGGCAAGAACACTCTCGATCAAATGGCGAATTACCCTCGGTTCATGCAGCTAACGGAGGACAGCTTTTCTTTCAGGCTCAGAAGCGGAAAGCGGCACCGGTGAATACGGCAGCTGTCCTGGGCGGCCATCCCTGGTGGTTGATACTCGGCCTTCTCGTGCTCGCAGCCATCGCTCGCGTCATTGTCGGACACAGAAGAAACAAAGAATGACGCTCATGATTCGGCAACCTGATGGTTCCAAGTGGTGAACCAGAAGGACCGTTGGCACGACGCTGTTTGCGCTCCGTCCGATAGAAGTTTCTGATCTCGACGCGATTTTCGACCTGACGCGTGACCCGGAGTCATTCCGCATGGCGGCATTCACACCTGTTGACCCGAACGATCGAAACGCCTTCGACGCCCTTATGCCGAAAGTCCTCCCCTCTTCTGAAACCAGTCTTCGGGCCATCGGCTGAGCGATTCTCGGCTGTCGGCACCATCGCCAGCTACGTCTCGGAGGGAGCGAGCGAGGTCATCTACTGAGTAGATCCCAACCAGCCGCCACGCTGTCTGTGGTGGTTACGCAGGAACTCCGGTAAGCAGCGAACCAACACTTGCACTCCGGTCGAACTCTCCGTAATCTACAACCGTATGGTTGTAGATCAGCTCCTTCCCGAGCAAGAGATCGACCGGATCTTTCATGCGCTGGCCGATTCGACGCGACGGGACATCCTCGGACGGGCCATCGCCGGCGACCTATCGGTCTCGGCGTTGGCGCGTCGCTACGAGATGAGTTTCGCCGCAGTTCAGAAGCACGTTGCAGTGCTCGAACGGGCAACTCTCGTCACCAAGGAACGCCGGGGCCGCGAACAGATCGTCCATGCCAACGGGGTCACGATCCGTACAGCGATGGAGCTGCTCGACCAGTACGAACGACTGTGGATCGCCCGGATCAACCAGATAACCAATCTGCTCGAGAACCCAGAAGGAGCAACCCGATGACTGTCACCGACACCCTCAAAGATGCCGATCGGCTCACCCTTACCGTTGTCGCCGAGTTCAACGCGTCGCCTGAACAAGTGTGGGAAGTGTGGGAGAACCCGCGCAAACTGGAGCGGTGGTGGGGTCCTCCGACCTACCCGGCGACCTTCACCCGCCATGAGTTCGCAGAAGGTGGCCAGTCCCGCTACTACATGACCGGTCCCGAAGGAGACACCCCCACGGGGTGGTGGCAATTCCAATCCATCGACCGGCACCGCGAAATCGCCTTCAGCCACGGAATCGGCGGTGACGATGGCGAGCCGGTTGCGGGCCAACCGCCCATATCGACAGAAGTGACAATCGCCGCCATTGACAGTGGCACCCGGATGGCAGTTGAGATGCAGTTCCACGACGCTGCTCAGATGGAGATGATGCTCGAGATGGGCATGGCCGAGGGTCTTACCCAAGCCGTCGGACAGATCGACGAACTGCTTTCCACAACATCGGTTTAGGGCCAACCGGGGCTACCCATAGACAATCGGTCGAAGATGCACCAGCCCCGTGGCAACTCTGAATGATGTCTGAGCTAGAGCTTCGACTTCGGTACCAGATCACCGGATCCGGTTCGACGTGTCGCCACATCCTCGACTCGCTGCCTCACTGGTTCGGCATCGAGGAGTCCGTGGAGAACTATGTCGCAACTGCTGACCGCTCTCCGACTGTCGTAGCTGCAATCGACTCGGCGGACATCGGCATTCTTACGATCGTTCCGCACAGCCCGTACGCGGTCGAGATCTATGTCATGGGCATTCTGCCGGAGTTCCACCGTCACGGCGTAGGCGGCAAAATGCTGGCTTACGCCGAGCAACTTCTCCTGCTCGATGGCGTGGAGTACCTACAGGTGAAAACACTGAGTTCTCAGAAGGAGGACACGGGTTACGAGAAGACGCGTGCGTTCTACCAAACAATGGGATTCCGGGTGCTCGAAGAGTTTCCCAATCTCTGGGGACCCGACAACCCGGCGCTCCAGATGATCAAGGCCTTGAAACGATGAGTTGGTCAGCTCACTGCGTCTCGGCGGATGCTTCGAACCGACGGGTCTGACCGGTAACGCGACAACAGGCGAGACGCCTGCCCCGGCGCCCCGAGCCGGAGCATCGCAGCTAGGGCCGTTTCGAGAACTACCTCTTGCTGGGCCCGACTGCCACCCAGTCCCGGAAGGCCGGGGAGCGCTTCGAGCAGGTGATCAAGAGCTAGACGCGGATCGTTCTCAAGAAGTGCGGCGAGCCCCTTCTGCACCGAGGCGAGGGTGTCCTCCTGGGTGTCTGTCAGGTCGGGAACGGCGATAGCGCGGATCGCGGCCACATCGTCGTTGGCAGCATGCAGAAGAAGAGCGTGCAGCGCGATGAACGCAGTGGCGGGAGCAGTGGCCAACGTGCCGACTTCGTCCAGGATCGGCATCGGGTCCGGAGGTGCGATCCAATCCGGATGCAACCGGGCCCGCCACGCGAGCGATCCGGCATCCACGAGACACCGGACGCCCTGCGATCGAGGCGGTGCCAGATGTTCGGCGTACCGCCGCGCTGCGCTCGCCACGTCACCCATGGCCAGTTCGTGAAGGGCAGCATGCCAATGGAAGTGGGGCCGGTATCGCTGCGTACGGCCTGCAGAAAAGATCCACTCGACCAGCCACGTCAACCCGGCTGAGTGTGCGTCGGTCTCGTAGTGCACGTGGGCAAGGGCGTGGCCGGCATTGCCGTTGTCCTCCTCCGCGTCGAGCGCCGCTTCCGCCAGGTCGGCAGCATCGAAGAAGCGGGCTTGCTCCGTCCTCCCATATGCGGACAGTCCGAGGTACCACGGCGCCTCGCCGTGGACTGAAGCAAATCGATCGACATAGTCCCATACGTCGGGCAGCGCGTCACCGGCTCCGGCAAACGCAATTGAGGGCGCCAACACCATCAACGCCAGGGCGTCGTCGGGCACTTTTTCGAGATGCTCCATCAAGGCAGCGGTCCCTATGCGGCTGCCGTGCTCACACCATAGGGCGACAGCATCGACGTGGCTCTGGTCCTCGGCGCTGCCGCTCGCAGAAGCGGCTGCGCGCGCTCGGGCGACGTGACCGGACACCGCGGCCGGTCCCCCGGCGCGGTCAGGACGTTCCGTTGCGATCAGCGCCAAAGCCGCGTGTGCCCGCGCATGACGAGGATCCTCTGTGACCGCCGCGTTGAACGCCAATGACGCACCTTGTTGCACACCGAGCAGCCTGCGCACGCCCTCGGCGTAGGCAGAGTCCGCTGGTGATCGATGAGTGATCGAGGGCGCGGCCCTCCTTTTGAGCGGGCTCGGTTGGGCCGTTGCGAGT
>JBAPRR010000370.1:0-2093 GCA_049281195.1 Acidimicrobiales bacterium | reverse complement strand
GCCATGGGGGCATGGCGGTGATCGCCGGGGTGGTGGCTCGGGCCGGCCTGGCCGCCGAGATCGATCAGCGGGTCCGGCTGTTGGCCTCGCACCGGCCGTATTTCGAGTCCGATCACGTGTTGAACTTGGCCTACAACGCCCTGTGCGGGGGGACGTGCCTGCAAGACATCGAGCTGCGCCGCAACGACCGGGCGTTCCTGGACGGGCTGGGGGTGGAATCGCTGCCCGATCCGACCACCGCCGGGGACTTCTGCCGCCGTTTCGACACCGCAGCCAAGGTGATGGCCCTCCAAGAAGCGGTCGCCGCGGCCCGCCAGAGGGTGTGGGCGGCCCAGCCGGCCAGCTTCTTCGACCAGACGGCTCGCATCGATGCCGATGCCACCATCGTGGCCACCAGCGGCGAGACCAAGACGGGAATGGACATCTCCTACAACGGGCTGTGGGGGTACTCGGCGCTGGTGGTGTCTTTGGCGAATACCGCCGAGCCGTTGTACCTGGGCCTGGCGGGCGCCAACCGGCCCTCCCATGAAGGGGTGGTCCCTCTCTTCGAACGGGCCGTCGCCGAGGTCCGCGCCGCCGGGTTCGCCGACGTGCTGTTGCGCGGCGACACCGATTACTCCCTCACCGGCTGCTTCGACGCCTGGAACGACCAAGGGGTGCGGTTCGTGTTCGGCTATGACGCCAAGGCCAACCTGATCGACCGGGCTGAGGACCAAACCGAGGAGGACTACCACCGCCTGGTCGGACTGACCGAAACCGCCCTTGACTGCCAGGCCCGGGCCGAACAGATCGCGGCGGGCGTCACCCAGGCCCGGACCCGGCCGCACAGCGTGAAAGCCGACGTGGTCTTCGAGCGGGCGTTCAAGACCATCCGCACCCTCGGCGAGGACGTCTGCGAGTTCTCCTACCGGCCGGCCAACTGCACCCGCGACTACCGCATGATCGCCCTGCGCAAGGACCTGCGCGTCACCGGCGACAACACCCTCTTCGCCACCTTCAGATACTTCTTCTATATCACCAACGACCACAGCCTGTCCGCCGATCAGGTCATCGCCGAAGCCCGCAGCCGCTGCAACCAGGAGAACCTCCACGCCCAACTGAAAGCCGCCCGGGCGCTCGCCGCCCCCGTCGATGCCCTCGAAGCCAACTGGGCACACATGACCATGACCGCCCTGGCGTGGACCATCAAAGCCTGGTCCGCGCTGCTCCTGCCCGTCACCGGCCGCCACCGCCACAGCCATGACGCCCAGCGCCGAGCCCTGCTGCGCATGGAGTTCCGCACCTACCTCCACGCCTTCATCAACATCCCCGCCCAAATCGTCACCACCAGCCGACAGACCCGATGGCGCCTCCTCGGCTGGAACCCGTGGCTCCACACCCTCTTCCGCCTCCACGACAGCCTCTGAACCCCCCGCCCTCCGCCCGTCGCCCCGACCCGGCCATCCCGACCCAACCACACCACAGCCCAGGCACCGCCACACCCCAAAACGGTCAAGCCAGGGCTGACAACACCCCAAGACCCCCAAGACCCCATATACCTCTAAGCCTGCAACACGAAGGTGGCCCCATACACCGGGCCACCCCCGCAAGCGCTTATTTTGGGGCTAGTAGCGTTCTTCTGCAAAAACGGTGCCGTCGCCTCCTTCGCAGCTACTGCGGGGGGTGCGCCGCCGGCCAAAGACCTCGCGATTCGTGAGGCGGTATCGTCAACGTCAGTCCAACCCCGGGCCTTCCACTCATTGAGCAGGGCTCGGATCTGGTGGCGAGAGAACGAGCTCACTAGTGCATCATTTCGACAGCCGACGGCTGATGTGTAGGGCGCGATCAAGGCGTGTGCGATGGTACACGTTGCCCGCATTGTTCCTATGCGATAGTGCGACCAAACCATAGTCCTTGGCGAGGGATCCGAGTTTTCGCGATACCGTAGCTTCGCTAATAGACATACCGCTCGCCGTCAGGTGCTGAACTATCTCTCTCTGTGACCGCGAGCCGTCTACAGCGGTGAGAACCCTGCTTGCGGCCTCATCATTTTTCAATTGCTCAAGTATGCGGTCTCCAATGCCGCTCGCCCGCACTAGCGCATCCAACATGGC
>JBAPRR010000369.1:0-8275 GCA_049281195.1 Acidimicrobiales bacterium | reverse complement strand
CGTAAGACGCCTCGTCAAGCAGCTCGGCAAGCAAGACCTTGAAAAGCACCATCCCAACGCGACCTACGGGCCGGTGATGGCCCTCATCGCGAGCTATCTCGAGGCAGACAACATCGGCCCGGTGCTCAAAGCGTGCCCCACCGAAGTGGCGGGACTTCCGGTCACCACACTGGTGGTGGTGGATGGCGGCGACGACGGCACCGAGGACATAGTCAGGCACTTCGGTGCGCTCTGCGCGGTGCTTCCGGTGAACATGGGCCAAGGTGTGGCGCTCCAGCTCGGTTATGAGCTCGCACGCGCCAACGGCTGCAAGTACGTCATAACCATCGATGCCGACGGGCAGAACGACCCAGGCGAGGTGCCCGACCTCCTCGCGCCCATCCTCGCCGGAACGTCAGACTTTGTGATCGCGTCCCGTCAGCTCGGGGTGGACGAGACCACGGACCTGATGCGCAAGTCCGGTGTCAAGGTCTTCGCGTGGACGATCAACAAGATCATCGGCAAGAACCTGACCGACACCTCCAACGGCTACCGGGCCTTTCGCACCGAAGTCCTGAACGACCTGACTCTCGAGCAGGATCAGTACCAGACCTCGGAGGTGATCATCACCGCGGCCGCTCGTGGTTGGCGGATCTCGGAGGTTCCGACCGTCTGGCATCCGCGCTCGTCAGGCGAGTCGAAGAAAGGTCACAACGTCTACTTCGGCATGCAATATGCGCGTGTGATTCTCAGGACCTGGTGGCGTGAGCGCCACCATCACTGATCAGGCCGGCGCTGATTTTCGGGGCGGCACTGATCCTCAGGCCGGCTCCGATATCTCGTAGAGATTCTGAAGCTCGGAACGGAGCTCCTCCGTAACGGCGTGGACCTTGGTTCTAGGAACACGTCCCGCACCGCTTTTTTCCGGCGGATCGATGAAGTCCCCCACCACCAGCGTCACCTTGACCGGTCTCGGGATCTTGGCCCCCTTCGGCATCGCCGCTGACGTTCCCCCCACTCCTATCGGCAGGATCCGCGTTCCGGTGCGCGCGGCGAGGAACGCCACGCCTTCGTGCAGATCCTCGATCTTCGGGCCTGTGCGGCGGGTTCCCTCCGGAAACATGATCAGGACATCGCCGCGCTCGAGCACCGCCTGTGCTCTGTCCAACGCCAGTCGATCCGTTCCGTCGCGGTTCACGGGAAAGGCGCCGAATGTGTTCAGGAACGCGCCCAGCGGCTTCGACTTCCAAAGATCGTCTTTCGCCATGAAGTACACCTTGCGCTTGGTCATGGTCGTTCCCACGATCAAAAAGTCGAGGAAGCTCCGGTGCACCGGAGCGAGGATGATGGGACCGGTTTCGGGAATCTGGCGGCCGGTGATCCTGACCCGGAAGTAGAGACGGCACAGGATTCCGGCCAATCCCTTCACCGCCTTGTAGACGATCTCGGGAGCCGTGACCGTAAAGTTCGCTTCACGGGGGTCGTTCATCCCGCTCGAAGACATCCGAGCACCTCCTCGAGGATCGATGCCGCGCTCTTGTTCGTCGAGTCAACCACTATCGCGTCTTCGGCCTGTCCGGGCGCCTGAAGCGGCGAATCCGTCCTTGTCGAGTCGAGCTCGTCCCTGCGCACCAGTTCGGCCTCCACCTGGGCGACCGATTCTTCGTCTTTTCGTTCCTTGGCCCTGCGACGGGCCCGCTCTCTCGCCGCGGCGGTCAGGTACACCTTCAGATCTGCGTCGGGAAGCACGACCGTACCGATGTCACGGCCTTCGACCACGCCGCCGCCGTGGCGGCTCACCCAATCGCGTTGGCGCCTGACCAGTTCCGTCCTCACACCGGGGTTGGCCGCCACTATCGAAACCGCCCGGTCGACAGGAGCGGTCCGTATCGCGCGCGTGGCGTCGTGCCCGTCGATGTACACCTTGTCGCCCACGTCGATGCGGAGTGTCCGGGCGAGCTCCGCCACCGTCTCTTTGTCAGCAGGATCGATGTTGCGTTCGAGCGCAGCCCATGCCACCGCCCGGTACATGGCACCGGTATCCAGCCTGTGGAGGCCGAGATGCTTGGCGAGCAGCTTGGCCAGTGTCGATTTGCCGGCGCCGGCCGGCCCGTCGATGGCCACCGTCTTGACCATGATCGCCCCGGACCGCGGCTCGGGTACGGCGGCGTCGCTCACGAGTAGCCGCCCAGCAGTCCAGAGACATGTTCTCCGAATGCGGGATAGCTCGTCGACACGCTCGACCATCCGCTGATCACGCTCAGACCGTCACCCACTGCCGCCAGCCCCGCTATCGCCGCGGCCATCGCCATGCGGTGGTCTCCCGAGGAGTGAAAGCGGGCCGGCGACAGGTGCCCGACACCGGTGACCACCAGATCATCACCGTCCGCCACGGCCGATCCGCCGAATGCGGCGAGCATGTCGACGATGCCCGCCAGCCGGTCCGACTCCTTGACCCTCAGCTCCCCCACTCCTTTGAACGTGGTGGTGCCCTCGGCGAAGCACGCAGCAACCGCGAGCACAGGGACTTCGTCGAGGCCGGTGATCTCCGACGCGTCCACATCGGTAGCCACCAGCGTGCTGTGCCGGCACACCACATCGGCGGTCGAGTCGAGACTCGAGGTGGCCCAGATGGACATCTCGTCTTCTGTGATGGACGCTCCCATCCTCTCCAACACGTCGAGGAATCCGCGGCGCTGCTCGCCTACGTAGATGCCGGGCAGCGATATCTCGCTTCCGGGGACGATCAGGGCCGCGACGATCCAGAACGCGCCCTGGGAAGGATCGCCCGGGATCGACAGCTCGAACGGGCCGAGCTCAGACGGCCGGAGTTTGACGACGTGGCCCGAGCTGTTGTGCTGCTCTTCGATGTCGACGCCGCATATCTCGAAGAGCTCTTCGGTGTGGCGTCTTGTCGGCACAGCTTCGTTCACGACGGTCTCACCGTCGGCCGCCAGACCGGCGTACAGAACGCACGACTTCACCTGCGCGCTCGCCTGCGGTGGCGCGTACTCGATCCCCTGAAGGGATCCACCGTTGATGGCGATCGGCGGTTGGCACCGGCCCCCCCGACCGGTGACCGTGGCCCCCATGAGCTCGAGCGGACGGGCGATGCGGTCCATCGGGCGGTTGCTCAAAGAGTCGTCACCGGTGAGCGTGACACTCCACGGATGGCCCGCGACCACACCGGCAAGCAGGCGCACCGTGGTGCCCGAGTTTCCACAGTCGATGGCACCTCCCGGCTGACGCAGAAGTCCGGGGCCGCCGGCGATCGACGTTTCGTGGTTGCGTGAGCCGCGTGGCTCGATGCCGTCTTGTATGCCGTCCGACACGATGGCGCCGAGCGCCTCTACCGCGGCTTCGGTCCTCCGTACGTCCTCGCCGTCGGACAGGCCGCGCACGAGACTTTCTCCGTCGGCGAGCGCGGCACAAAGAAGTGCCCGGTGGGATATCGACTTGTCTCCCGGCACCGACACGCTGCCGGAAAGGGGCCTCCCTCCCTCGACCACGAATTCGTCCTGCACGCTCACTCCATGCTGCTTCCGGTCGAGCGGTATCCCCGCTCGGCGAGGCCCTCCTGCAGGATGTGCGCCTGGTCGGCCTCCACCACCAGCACGACTACGCCTCGCTCACCTTCTGAGCTGTGTGCGATCTCGAAGTCCGAGATGTTGACCCCGAGTGCACCGGCGACCGTCGTGATCTCGGCGAGCACCCCCGGCCTGTCGGGAACCGGGACACGCAGCTCCGCCAAGCGCTCCGGGCGCACAGCCGCATTCGGTAGCGAGCGCCGCGCCACCGCCGCGTTCTGGAGCACCTCGAGCAGCCACGCTCTGTCCCCGGCCGCGACCCGGTCGCGGGTGAGGGACAGCTCGGCCACAAGCTCGTCGAGGGTCGACACGATGGCGTCGGAATTAGCTGCGCACACGTCGGGCCAGATGCCGGGATGGCCGGCGGCGACGCGTGTCATGTCGCGGAATCCTCCCGCGGCCAGACGCAACAGCGCCGCGTGCTTGTCAGATGCGCGATCGGCGATGTTCATGAGCGTCGCGGCTGCCAGGTGCGGCACATGCGACACCACGGCGACGAGCGTGTCGTGCTCGAGCGGTGTGAGCGAGACCACCTCGGCGCCGAGAGAGCCGACCACCTGGCGCACCGTGGCGTAGGCGTCCGCGTCTGTGGACGCGGTCGGCGTCAGCACCCACGTCGCTCCGACGAACAGATCAGGGTCCGCGCCGTCGAGTCCGACCTGCTCCGACCCGGCCATCGGATGCCCGCCGACGAAACGCGGACTGGTGAGAGCACCGGCCACTGCACCCTTCACACCGCCGACGTCCGTAACCGCCGACCTGGTTATCTCAAGGGCGCGACGCGCCTCGGCCACTGTTGCGCCCACCGGGGTGGCCACGAAGGTGATGTCGGAGTCAGGGTCAATGCCGACGGCGTCGATCGCTCCCATGTCGAGGGCCCGTTTGGCGTTTTTCTCGTCGGAATCCGCACCGCTGACCGTCCAGCCCCTGGTTTTGAGCGCGAGTCCGAGGGACCCGCCGATCAGACCGGTCCCTATTACACAAGCGCGGCCCGGCTCATTCCGGGAGGTCATCGCGCAGCTCCCGTGCGCCCTCCAGATACACGTGGTGCAACTCTTCGCGGGTGTGCTCGGTGGTCAGGTGCATCAGCACGCGCAGGCACTTCGGTGTGGCGCCGACGATGTCGAGCTCGCGGGCGCAGAGAAGTGGCACATCTCCGAGCCCCGCTTTTCTCGCTGCGGCGGCCGGGAACATCGACACGACGTCGGGCGTGGCCGTGAAGATGATGCTGATCAGGTCCTCGTGCTGCACGTCGTTTCGCTCCAGCATGGCGTCGACCAGAGCGAGGATCCGCTCGGTGATCTGCTCCGGCGTGTCGGAGTCGACGGTGGTCGCGCCGCGCAGAGCTCTTACCGCAGGAGTCGGTGACATTGCGCTCGCATGCTACCGACTGGCACGACGTGGTCTTTTTTGCGCCGTCGGGGTGGCCGCGGCCTGGAGCGCCTTTATCTCTTCTGTGGTGAGCACGCGCCACCGCCCGGGGCGAAGGGTGGAGTCGGTGATAGGCCCGATGCGGGTCCGCACCAGGCGCCCGACCGGGTATCCCACGGCTTCGCACATGCGTCTCACCAGCCGGTTGCGACCCTCGTGGACGGTTATCCGGATGACCCCGGACCCCACCACCCCCACCTTGGCGGGCGCGGTCATGCCGTCGTCGAGCTGCACCCCCTGGCGGAGCTTTCTGAGTGCGATCGGCGAAGGCGAGCCTGACACCTCGGCCAGGTACTCCTTCTCGACCCCGAAGGATGGGTGGGCTAGGCGCTGCGCCAGGTCGCCGTCATTGGTGAGGATGAGCAGACCTTCCGTGGCGGCATCGAGGCGTCCCACCGCGAAGACCCGGGGCTTTTCGGGGACGAGGTCGATCACCTTGATCCGCCCCTGGGGGTCAGAAGCGGTGGTCACCACGCCGGCCGGCTTGTTGAGCAGGTAGCAGACCAGATCCGGCCTGACGGCCAACGCCACTCCGTCCACCTCGACTGTGTCGGAATCGGGATCGACCTTCTGGCCTAGCGTGGCGATCTCGCCGTTCACCTTTACGCGCTCAGACGAGATCAATATCTCGCAGGCGCGTCGGCTGCCATATCCCGCTCGTGCCAGGGTGCGCTGGAGGCGTTCTGAGGAGGACCCCGACTGCAGAGGGGACTTTGGTTCTCCCGGCTCTTCGGGCGAATCGGGTCCGACCATCGGTCGGATCAGCCTTCTCTCGAGGGCCTCAGGGTCTTCTCGAGCTCCCCGACCACCTCGATGCCGGGCAGCATGTCGCTCACTGGCGGCAGCTGATGGATCGTGTCGAGGCCCAGCTTCTCCAAGAACGAGGCGGTCGTTCCGTATAAAACGGCCTGACCGGGGCCCGGAGCCTGGCCCACCGGGGCGATGTAACCCCGGGTGTGCAGAAGGCGCACGACGCCGTCCACGTTGACTCCCCTGATGGCGGCGATCTGGGCCCTCGACACGGGCTGGCGGTACGCCACCACGGCAAGGGTCTCCAAAGCGGCGGAGGAGAGCCGGGACGAGATTCCCTCTGTGGCGAACCTCTCCACGAACTGCGCCAGATCGGGATGGGTCTGGTAGCGGTAACCCCCGGCGATGCGCACCAGCTGGAACCCGCGCCTGCTGGCCGCGTAATTCGTTGCCAGGTCGGTGCAGAGCTGTTCCACCTGCTCGACGGGGATCTCGATCAGCTCGGCCAGGAGACTCGAGGGGACCGGTTCTACCGCGCACAACAACACCGCTTCGATGGCGCGGTGCTCCTCGGTGAGGATCAGAGGTTCATCGGGCTCCGCCGAATCAGCTGAATCAGCCGAATCAGCCGTCGTACTCGTCGGGGTCTCCGTTCGAGTTCTCGTCGGTCGCGGCGGGTGCGCCGGCCATCACCAAGACGGGTTCGCGCCCCACCCACCTGACGTGGAGGTCGCCGAAGGTCTCCCCCTGGTCGAGGTTGATCACACCCCGCTTGTGCAGCTCGAGCAGGGCAAGAAATCGGACGATCACCTGCATCCGGGTGGCCAGGTGCGCGGTCAGGTCCCTGAAGGTGACCTCGCCCGCGGTCGGTAGGAAGGCCTCCAGTTCGGCCACCGTCTCGGAGACCGACACCTGCTCCACGGTGACGTGGGAGAGGTCGACCGAGGGGACCGGTTTGGCGACCGTGGCCCTTCTGTAGGCCGCGGCCAGGTCGATGGGCGTGACCCCGGTCAGAAGGTCCGGGGCGAGATCGGTGAAGTTCTCGTCGAGGCCCGCGGTCCTCGGAATCGAGCGTGAAGCGTGCTCGATGAGCATGTTGAAATCGATGGCGGCCGCCGAGTACGCCTGCAACTCCACCAGGCGTGCCAAAAGCAGGTCGCGCTCTTCGAGGCCGGTGAACTCCTCGTCCATGTCGACATCGTCAGGTCCGGGGAGCAGGCGACGGGATTTCAGCTCTACGAGCACCGCCGCGATGACGAGGAACTCCGAGGCCTCGGCCAGATCCATGACATCGGCGGCGGCTATGTGGGCCAGAAAAGCATCGACCACGGGCGCGATCGGTACGTCACAGACGTCGACCTTGTGGTCCAAGATGAGCTGGAGCAGCACATCGAAAGGACCTTCGAAGACAGGGGTCGCGACAGCAACAGCCACTGGGTTGAAAGCTAGCGGGTGAACGGCCCCGATTCGCGCACCGCTTACCATGGCGGCCCATGGCGAACCGGGTCCTTTCTGGCATGCAGCCCTCGGGCGACGTACATCTCGGCAACTACCTGGGCGCACTTCGGGTTTGGGTCCTCGACCAGTACGAGAGCGACGCCTTTTACTGCGTGGTTGACCTGCATGCTCTGACCTCGGAACACGATCCGGCCGCCCTGTCACGAAGGACGCTCGATCTGGCCACCTGGATGATCGCGGTGGGGGTGGATCCGTCCATCTCGACGCTTTTCGTGCAGAGCCATGTACACGAGCATGCCGAGCTCACCTGGGTCCTGGGGGCGGTGGCCACCTACGGAGAGCTCAGCCGGATGACCCAGTTCAAGGACAAGGGCAAGAACCAGGAGACGGTCAGGGCCGATCTGTTTACTTATCCGGTGCTGATGGCAGCCGACATCTTGCTCTATAGGGCCGACCGGGTGCCGGTCGGTGATGACCAGCGCCAGCACCTGGAGTTGGCGCGCAACATCGCCACGCGCTTCAACAACCGCTACGGCGAGACTTTTGTAGTCCCCGAAGCGGCGATCCCCAAGGTGGCCGGGCGGGTGATGGACCTGCAGGAACCGACCCGCAAAATGTCGAAGTCCGAGGTCTCACCTCAAGGGACCATCCTGTTGATCGATCCGGCGGAGGTGGTCGAGCGCAAGATCAAGCGCGCCGTCACCGACACCGAGTCAGAGGTGCGGTTCGACCGCGAGAACAAGCCCGGGGTCTCCAACCTGCTCGATCTGCTCGCCGCGGCTACCGGAGGCGATCCGGTGGAGCTGGCCGCCAAGTACCAGAACTACGGCTCTCTCAAGAAGGACACCGCGGAAGCTCTGGTCGAGATGATCCGCCCCATGCAAAGGAGAAAGCTCGAGCTCGATGCCGATCCTGCCGGCGTGGCGGGGATTCTTGCGGCCGGGGCTGAGAAGGCATCCGAGGTGGCCGGTCCCACCTACAGGCAGGCCGCTGCCGCTGTCGGGTTGATCCCGAAATAGGCCTGAAAATCCCGAGAGCTAGATCCTCAACTGAAATTGCCCGAACGTTCC
>JBAPRR010000368.1:0-32394 GCA_049281195.1 Acidimicrobiales bacterium | reverse complement strand
CATCTGATGCCCTATCCGGATCTTCCGGCCGACTACGACGGTCCGGCGTGGATCACCTGTCCCAACGAACTGTTCGATCCTGCCGTGGGTACCGCCATCTACAACCGCTACCTCGACGAGCTGGTGTACGCGGACGAGCTCGGATTCGACGGCGTCTGTGTCAACGAGCACCACCAGAACGCATACGGCACGATGCCGTCTCCCAACCTGATCGCCTCGATACTGGCCAGGCAGACCAAAAACGTTCGCATCGCCGTTGTGGGAAACGCGCTTCCGCTCTACGACCCCCCCACCCGCGTCGCCGAGGAGTTCGCCATGCTCGACTGCATAAGTGGCGGTCGGCTCATCGCGGGCATGGTGGTGGGAGGCGGTCCCGAGTACTACTCGTTCTCCCTGAATCCGGCCCACGCCCGCGAGCGGTTCAACGAGGCCCACGAGATCATCATCCGTGCGTGGACGGAGCCGGGCCCCTTCGAATTCATCGGCAAGCACTACAAGCTGCGCTACGTCAACACCTGGCCACGTCCGGTCCAAAAGCCTCACCCCGAGATATGGATTCCCGGAGTGGGATCACTCGAGACGCTCGAGTTCGTGGCGCGGAACCACTACGCGTACATGGGCATCCCGTACTTCCACATCGACGTGTTCGAGCGCATGTTCGGCATGCTCCGCCAAGCATGCGAGCGCGAAGGCTACGAGACGGCGCCCGAACAGCTGGGCTGGCTGGTGCCGATCTTCGTGGCCGAGACCGACGAAGAGGCGCGCCGGAAGTACGAGGACCATTTCTGGTACTTCGTGCGGCGGCTACTGCCCGGCATCAACATCTCGCCGCCCGGTTACACGTCGGTCAAGTCGGTGGAGAACATCTTGAAGGGAGGGAGCTCCTTCGCTCTCAACCTCGACACCTGGGAGCAGGTGGTAAGGGGCCGGTATGCCATCGTCGGATCACCGGACACCGTGGCGGGGATCCTCTCTGAAGAAGTGGAGCGGTTGGGCGTAGGAAACCTGCTCGGGCTGTTCCAGTTGGGAACACTCGGGGCACAGGACACGCGCCGCAACCTCGAGCTTTTCGCCACGGAAGTCATGCCACGCCTGCGCGCGAAGTTCGGTGCCGCTTCGGAGGGGAGTATGGCGGCCATGTCGGGGGGCACCTGAGGTGGCGGAGCTTCGGCACGCGACCCTCGATACGAAGGTCGGCACGATCGAGATGCATCGCGGGGGAGAAGGCGGGCCTTGCCCCGTGGTCTACCTGCACTCGGCCACCGGTGAATCGGCCGGCGTCGCGTTCTTGGAGCAGCTCGCCGACTCGAGGGTGGTCATCGCGCCTGTATTTCCGGGCTTCGGGGCATCTGTCGGGCTCGAGCACATCGACGACATCGAGGACGCTTCTTTCCACGTGCTCGACCTGATCGAACGTATGGGCTTCGAACGCGTCGACCTGGTCGGCATGTCGCTGGGCGGATGGATGTGCGCGGAGCTGGCCGTGCGCTGGCCCGAGCGGGTGAGGCGGATGGCGCTGATAAACGCGGTGGGGCTGTACGTGGAAGGTTCCCCCATCACCGAGATATTCGGAAGGCGGCTCGACGAGCTGGCCGGCGAGCTGTTCGCGGATCCGGATTTCCCGGCGGCACAAATGATGCGCGAGCTGGCGAAGCTCGAGAACGACCCGAGCACGCTCCCGTTCGAACTGGTGAAGCCGGTTATCCAGGCGCAGGCCGCCACGGCGAAGATCGGCTGGAACCCGTACATGCACGACCCGAAGCTCCGTCCCCGGCTCGAGCGGATAACCGCGCCGACACTTGTGGTCCACGGGATGTCAGACGGGATCGTTCCCCGCGCTCACGCCGAGGCCTACGCGCAGGGCATCACGGATTCGCGGATAGCGGATGTAGAGAACGCGGCACATCTGTGTGCGATCGAGTGTCCCGAGGAGGTCGGGCTGCTCGTCTCCGCGTTCTTGGACGAATAGCGTTCTCTACGATTCGTCGGAGCCGTTTACGCCCGCCTCGACCTCGTCGAGGCCCTGGGCGAGGGTGTTCCAGCTGAGGGTGGCACACTTGATCCGCACCGGGAACTTCACCACTCCCTGGAGCGCCGCCAGCTCTCCCAACGACTCGTGATCCACCGTCGCCGTATCGTTTTCCCCTGACCCCGAACCGTTCGTGTCGCCGATCTTCTGCTCATGGATCGACATCATCGACTTGAACGTATGGATCAGGTCGCGTGCCTGAGCAACCGACTTGCCCTTCACTGCAGCCGACATCAAAGAAGCCGACGACTGGCTGATCGAGCACCCTTGTCCGGCGATACGCACATCACCCAGTACGCCGTCATCCACCTGTATGTAGACCACAACCTCGTCGCCGCACAGCGGGTTGAAGCCCTCGGTGCGATGCGCCGGTGGGCTCGCGAGCTCGCCCCTGTTACGGGGGCTGCGGTAGTGGTCGAGGATGATCTCGCGGTAGAGGTCTTCGAGGTCGCTCATGATCAACCGAAGAGGGTAGCGGCCTCTTCGAGGGCGTCGGCCAGCGCGTCCACGTCGGATTCGTCGTTGTACACGTAGAACGAAGCCCTCGCCGTGGCGTTCACGCCCAGACGGCGCATGAGCGGCTTGGCGCAGTGGTGGCCGGCGCGGACACACACCCCCCACTGGTCGAGAACCTGCGCCAGGTCGTGAGGGTGCACATCGGCCAGAGCCAGCGAGATGACGCCCCCGCGATCCTCGGTCCCGGCCGGCCCGAACATGGTCAGCTTGTCGCCGAAGCGATCGGTCAGGGTCTTCTGCGCATATTCAGTCAGCTGCCGGTCGTGGTCGATCACCCGGTCCATCCCGATGGCGGTCAGGTAGTCGACGGCAGCGCCGAGCCCGACCGCTTCTGCGATCGGGGGGGTGCCCGCCTCGAACTTCCACGGCAGGGCACTCGGGGTGAACCCGTCCCTGCGCACGTCGCGGATCATCCCGCCGCCACCGAGGAACGGTGGCATGGCCTCGAGAAGCTCCTGGCGTCCCCACAGGACTCCGATGCCGGTGGGGCCGAGCATCTTGTGCGCGCTGAATGCCAGAAAGTCACAGCCCAGGTCGCGCACATCAACGGGCAGGTGCGGGACCGCCTGAGCGGCGTCACAGACCACGACCGCGCCCTTGGAGTGCGCTGCTTGTGCGATCTCGGCGAACGGGGGGATGGTGCCGAGCACGTTCGACATCAACGTGAGTCCCACCAGCTTCACACCATCTAGGAGTTGGTCGAGCTTCGAAAGGTCGAGGCGGTAGTCCTCGGTGACATCCAGCCAGCGAATCTCGATGTCCTTGTGCTCCGCGAGCATCAGCCACGGAACGACGTTCGCGTGATGCTCCATCTCGTTCAAGAGGATCGCATCGCCCGCTTCGAGATTGGAGGCCGCCCAGGTGTTGGCGACCAGATTGATCCCTTCGGTGGCGTTCTTGGTGAACAGCACCTCGGTCTCGGGACTGGGCGCACCGATGAACCTACCGACGCGCGCCCGGGCCGATTCGTAAAGGGCGTCGGCTTCCTCTGCGATCGAGTAGACGCCGCGGTGGACATTGGCGTGACTGTTCTCGTAATAGTTGTCCATCGCGTCGAGGACCGCCTGGGGGCGTTGCGACGACGAGGCGGAATCGAGATAGACCAGGCGGCGATCTCTGACCCGGCGTTCCAGAAGGGGAAAGTCCGTCTTCGGAGCGAGTGGCTGCTGGGTCGTCGGCTGGGTCGTCAGTTGCGCCACGAGTCGTATCCCTCCGAGTCGAGGCGGCTCGCAAGATCGCTGCCGCCGTGCTCCACGATGCGGCCGTCGATGAGAACGTGAACCACGTCAGGCTTCAACAGATCGAGGATGCGGGTGTAGTGGGTGACCAGAAGGACGCCGAGCTTGGGTTGAGACTCGCGCACCGCCCTCACGCTGCTGGCAACGACGGAGAGAGCGTCGATGTCGAGCCCGGAGTCGGTCTCGTCGAGGATGGCGAGCTCAGGCTCGAGCAGAGCCAATTGCAGCACCTCGTTGCGCTTGCGCTCGCCGCCTGAGAAGCCTTCGTTGAGCGGCCGCGAGCCGAAAGCCGCGTCGATCCCGAGCTTCTTCATCCAGTCGAGCATCTCCATGCGGACCTCGAGCACCGACAGGTCGATGCCACGCCGTGCCGACATGGCCTGGCGCAGGAACTGGAGCACCGGCACACCGGCGATCGCCTCGGGATGCTGGAACGCCAGGAACATCCCGGCCTTGGACCTGGCGTCGGGGGCCCACGCGGTCACGTCTTCGTCCTTGAACCTGACCGATCCCTTGGTGACCCGGTAGGCGGGATCGCCGAGCAGGGTGTTGGCCAGGGTGGACTTGCCTGAGCCGTTAGGTCCCATCAGCGCATGGATCTCGCCCGGGCGCACCACCAGGTCCACGCCACGGAGGATCTCGGGCCCACCGGCGGTGGGAGCCACATACAGATCGGAGATGGTCAGAAGCGCATCGTCCATTGACGACCATTCTAGTCCGGTTTACGGATTTGCACTACGGGCGTAGTGTAATTTCGTCATGGCCTGAATGTCGGGTGCGCCCGGCGCAGTGAGGTCGCCACGCAGCGCAGTGAAACCGGCACCGTCTGATAACGGATTAGCGTCCTCGGCCATGAGTGACCCCTGGACCTACTCCGGTCAGGTCGCAGACGCCGGAGCGGTCAGCGGAGCGATCACCCTGGTCGACGAGTCGACCTTCGCCATCAGCGGGGCATCGGGAGACATGCTCGTCGGCGGTTCCCAGGGATTGTTCGTGAGGGACACCAGGATGCTCTCGCGCTTCGAGCTCCGGGTGAACGGCGCCCGGACCGAGCCGCTCACCGCTGTGACCCACGATCCGTTCAGCGCCACGTTCGTCTCACGCTGCCTGCCGAAGGCCGGTCGGGCCGACTCGACGCTCGTGGTGTTCCGCTCCCGCTATGTCGGCAGAGGCATGCGCGAGGACATCGTCCTTCGCAACTTCGGTGACGAGCCCACGTACTGCTCGGTCGAGCTGTTCGTCCAGGCCGATTTCGCCAATCTCTTCGCAGTGAAAGAGGGACGGGTCCAACCCGACGGCGAGGTGCGCGCCGAGCACCGCGACGGAGTGCTCTCGCTGTCCTACAGACGCGGGAACGTCAGCCGCGGGATCGAGCTGCACTCGTCGCCGCAACCGGGTTCGATCGGAGAGGACATCATCGTCTTCGAGGCGATCGTTCCTCCCCGCGGCGCGTGGTCCGCGTGCGTCGAATTGCAGCCGGTTCTCGAAGGAACCCACGTGGTCCCGCGATATCGATGCGGCCAGCCCGTCGAGCGCGCGGCCCCCGCCGAGAGGCTGGCCCGCTGGCGTCAGCAGGTTCCCCAGGTGCAGAGCGACGATGCCGATCTGAGAAAGACCCTCGATCGGAGTGCCGAAGATCTCGGTGGCCTGCGCATCTTCGATCCGGACTTCCCCGAGCGGGTTGTCGTCGCCGCGGGCGCGCCGTGGTTCATGACGGTGTTCGGCCGCGACTCGTTGATCACTTCGTGGATGGCGCTCATCGTCGATCCCGATCTGGCCTTAGGGGTCCTTCAGACCCTGGCGCGCTTTCAGGGAACGGAGATCGACCCGCGTACCGACGAGCAGCCCGGCCGCATCCTTCACGAGATGCGGTTCGGGGAAGCGTCTTCTCTGTCTCTCGGCGGTGGCAACACCTATTACGGAACTGCGGACGCCACGCCCCTTTTCGTGATGCTGCTGGGGGAGCTGCGCCGGTGGGGCCTTGCTCCCGAGGCCGTCGACAGCCTGTTGCCCAACGCCGAGCGCGCCCTCGAGTGGATCGACACGTTCGGTGACGCCGACGGCGACGGATACGTGGAATACAAGCGGGCCACCGATCGGGGTCTTCAGAACCAGGGTTGGAAGGACTCGTGGGACGGCATCCGTTACTTCGACGGGACCATCGCCACTGCGCCGATCGCGCTGTGCGAGGTTCAGGCCTACGTGTACAGCGCGTACCTGGCGAGGGCCCACTTCGCCCACGAGATGGGCGACGACGTCACCTACGCGCACTACAGGGGCAAGGCCACCAGGTTGAAGCGGGCGTTCAACGAGGACTTCTGGGTGGACAAGCACGGTTGGTTCGCAGTGGGCCTCGACGCCGACAAAAAACCGATCGACTCGCTCACCTCCAACATCGGGCACTGCCTGTGGACGGGCATCGTCGACGACGACAAGGCGGAGGTGATCGCCGATCGCCTTATGTCCGACGAGATGTTCTCCGGGTGGGGGATCCGCACTCTCGCCACATCGATGGGCGGGTACAACCCGGTCAGCTACCACTGCGGTTCCGTGTGGCCACACGACACCGCGATCGTCGCGGCGGGACTGGCGCGCTACGGCTTCGACGAGAGCGCGCTCAGAATCGTGAGGGCACTGTTGGATGCGGCCACGCAGATGGGTGGCCGGCTCCCCGAGCTGTTCAGCGGCCTCGACCGCAAGGAGCTATCCGTTCCCGTTTCCTATCCCACCTCGTGTTCGCCGCAGGCGTGGGCGGCGGCTTCGCCCCTTCTGTGCCTGCGCACGATCCTGAGGCTCGATCCGTGGGTCCCTTACGGAAAGACGTGGCTGGCGCCGCAGTTGCCCGAAGGGATGAAGTGGTTGAAGGTCGAGGGCATACCGTTGGCGGGCGGACGGGTGTCTGTCGAGATCGAAGGTGACGACGTGCATATCGAAGGCATACCTCCGACCCTCGAGCTCGTCACCGAACCGCGGCGTCCCGCCACAGCAGTCTGAAACCTCCTTCCGGCTTCAGCGTCCGCCCTGTGTCGGACGCCGACGCAACAGGTGTCATCGCGTTGTACGGCGCGTGCTGGGGCGAGTACGACGACATGGTCCTCGACACCGACGACGAGATGCAGCATCTGCATCACGTGTCCTCCCATTACGAATCTCTCGGCGGTTCTGCCTGGGTGGCGGAACGTTCGGGCACAGGCCATATGGCAGGCTCAGGCCACATCGCAGGGTCAGCGGCGTGGCGTCCGCTCGACAAGGAGCGCGCCGAGCTCCAGATGGTCTACGTCATGCCCGATTCGCGCAAGAAAGGCCTGGCCTCTTTTCTCGTGGGGATGGTCACCGAACATGTCAGGGGCCTCGGATTCAGCGTCTTCGAGCTGTGGTCCGACACCCGGTTCACCGACGCGCACAGGCTGTACCGGGCGATCGGCTGGCGCCAGTTGCCGGAGACCCGGGTGCTCGGCGATCTGTCCGCCAGTACGGAGATCCACTTCGTAAAGGAACTGAACCCGGGCCACTGAGCGGTTTCACCTGACTAGCTGCTTACGAGCGACTCCAAGTCGTCGATCGGTCCGATCGGTGCATGCGGGATGCTCGTCTGGCCCGAATTCGCCGGTACGACGAGGCTGACCGTCTGATTCGTCGACGAGGCGTTGGCGCACTGCGGGTCGTAGGGGACAGAAGCCTGTACCTGGATTCCGGGTCCCCCGGGCATGGTCACGTTGGTCCACCCGACGTAGGAGCCACACGCCGGTACCTGCACGACGATCCCCGTGTTCGACACGCCGACCAGCGTCCAGGCGATCGATTGCAGCTGGCTGGCCCTGGCCACCGCGGGCGGGGCGGTGCTGCCGCAGCCGGCGATGGTCACGTTGACGACGTCATGTCCGGTGTCTGCATCCATGATCACTGCGACCACGCCGGGAGCTCCGTCGCATCCGGTGGTCTGGCCCACGGCGATCCCCACCCATGCCAGACGCTTGTCGTAGCTCGGGAATGCCGGCGGCGGTGCCGTCGTAGGTGTTGTCACTGGAGGGGCTGTCGTCGGAGTGGTCGGCGCCGTTGTGGTCGGCGTAGTCGTGGCCGGCGTTGCAGTGGTCGTGGTGGTGGGTGCCGATGTGGTCGGGGTGCTGAGCGGCTGCAGCCGATAAGAAGTCGTCTGTGAGGTGGTCGGAACCGCCGACGCGCTGAGCGTCGCTTCGCCCAGACCGACGATGTCGAAGGCGTATATGCCGGTGAACGTGTCGTCGGAGTCGAATATCGAAGTGGCCGCGGCCGCATCGAGGCTCGCCTGAGCGTCCTTCGGTGGTGGCGTCACCTCCAGTACCCCGCCACCGATCGTGACAGAGCTGACGAACTTTCCGTGCTTGACCGAGGTGAGAACTGGCGGCACCGGGTTAGCCGGCGTTCCCGGTTTGGGGAGGGTCGTCGTGGTGGTCGTCTTGGGGGTGGCGGCCGGGTGCGAACACCCCGAGGCCAAGACGAGCAACGCCAGTACAGGCGTTGCTCTCAGCAGACTTTTCGGTATTTTCAAAAGCGGATACCACCTCGGGACAGTGAAAAGCCGCAAACGCGCAAGATTATGCCCGGCAATCCGCCTCCCAATGTCACCACGGCGTAGTTATCGGCCTCCGGCGGTGCCAAGATTCGGGCCCGATGGACGCCGACCATGTGCTCGCAATCGACCTCGGAACGAGCGGACCCAAGGTTGCTCTCGTTTCCGTGACCGGCGAGGTGGCGGCTTCCGCAACCGAACCGGTGGCCCTCCACCTCCTTGCAGGTGGCGGTGCCGAGCAGGACCCTCTGGAATGGTGGGCCGCCACCACGACCGCGGCCCGCAAAGTGCTGGCGGAATCCGGGCTCGCTCCGGACAGGGTGATAGCGATCGGCTGCACCGCCCAGTGGGCGGGAACGGTGGCCTGTGACAGAAACGGCGACCCGCTGCGACCGGCAGTCAGCTGGATGGACTCCCGGGGCAACACCGCGATCCGCCGGCAGATGAAGGGCACCGTCAGCGTCCTCGGCTTCGGGGTCAGCAAGATCGCGCAGCTGATCCGGCTCACCGGAGGTGCGCCGAGCCTTTCCGGTAAGGACCCCACCGCGCACATTCTGTGGATCCGTGACAACGAGCCCGAGGTCTACGCACAGACGTACAAGTTCCTGGAACCGGTCGACTGGTTGAACCAGCGCCTCACGGGCCGGTTCTGCGCCTCGTTCGACTCGATCGTCCTTCACTGGGTGACCGACAACCGCAATATCGACGACGTCCACTACGACGACGGGCTGTTGCGGATGACCGGCCTGGACCGCGAGAAGCTGCCCGACCTCGGCCCGCCGGCCCGGATCATCGGGACGCTTCAAGCCCGCGCCGCGGACGAGCTCGGATTGCCAGAAGGCATACCGGTGTCCACCGGCACCGGCGACGTGCACTCCGCGGCCGTGGGATCCGGTGCCGTCGCGGACTTCGATCCGCACATCTACATAGGCACGTCGTCGTGGATCTCGTGCCACGTGCCGTTCAAGAAGACCGCGGCGACAACCAACGTGGCGTCAATCCCGTCCGCTCTCCCCGGCCGTTATCTGGTCGCCGATGAGCACGAGACGGCCGGCGCGTGCCTGACGTTCCTGACCAACATGTTCTTCAGTTCAGACGAGCTGTCACCGCAGCCGCCGCCTGACCCGAAAGACGCCTTGCGCCTCTTCGACGAAGTGGCCCGGGCCATCCCCAGCGGGGCCAATGGGGTCCTGTTCACCCCTTGGCTCAACGGTGAGAGGACTCCGGTCGACGACCACACCATCCGCGGTGGCTTTCACAACCTGTCGCTCGGCAGCACGAGGCGCGACATGGTCCGAGCCGTCTACGAAGGGGTGGCCTACAACTCGCGGTGGCTACTCGACGCGGTCGAGAAGTTCTGCGGCAGGTCCTTCGAGTCGCTCACGTTCATAGGTGGAGGCGCCAACTCCGACATCTGGTGCCAGATCCATGCCGATGTCACCGGACGCCGCATACGCCAGGTGGAGAAGCCCGTGCTCGCAGGCGTACGTGGCGCGACGTTCATCGCCCTCATGGCGCTTGGCCGGTTGAAGCTGGACCAGGTGAATGCAATGGTCCCGATACAGAACACCTTCGAGCCCGATACATCGACCCGGCCGGAGCATGATCTGCGCTTCGAGCAGTTTGTCGAGTTGTACAAGCAGACCAAGGACATACATAAGCGGCTGAACCGCTTCTGACCGGCTCTATTCGGGCGTGACGTAAGCCGCGGTGATCCCGCCGTCTACCACCAGAGCCGAACCGGTCACGAAGCTCGATTCGTCTGACGTCAGGAACAGCGCCGCTTGCGCGATCTCACGCGCCTGGCCGAACCTGCCCATCGGGATGTGTACGAGCCTCCTACCCCGTCGCTCCGGATCTGAGATGAGCTCGGCCAGAAGCGGCGTTTCGATGGGGCCCGGGCACAGCGAGTTGGCGCGTATTCCGCGCCGCGCCACCTCGACGGCGAGCTCTCTCGTGAAGGCCAGGACACCGCCCTTCGACGCGGTGTACGCAACCTGCGCGGTGGCCGCTCCCATCAGGGCGACGAAAGACGCCACGTTCACGATTGATCCACCCCCCGAAGCCTCGATGGCCGGGACTCCGGCTCTGCAGCACAGCCACACCGCCTTCAGGTTCACCCTCATCACGCGATCCCAGGTGTCAGGGGGGGTGTCCAGAACGCCACCGTCGTCGGCCGGAAAGATGCCGGCGCAGTTGAACATGGCGTGGAGTCCGCCGAAGGCCGTAGTGGCGGTGTCGACCATCACGTTCACCTGGTCGGGATCGGACACGTCGATGGCGACGGCTTCCGCCCTCCCGCCCACAGCGATGACCGAAGATGCCGCGGCTTCAGCCGCCGCGCCGTCAATGTCGGCGGCCACTATCGAAGCACCCTCGGCTGCGAACAGCTCGCAAGCCTCGCGTCCTATGCCGCTACCCGCCCCGGTGATCGTGACCACCTTTGCATCCAATCGACCTGTCATGACCTCGGACACTATCCACGCGGCTTCATGTGATACTGGCCCGGTGCCCGATACGCACATACCTCTTGTCGGTTTGAGCACCTACCGGGAGCAGGCGGTGTGGGGATCGTGGGACAGGCCCGCCGGGGTGCTCCAGACGGCTTATCTGGACTGCGTGGCACAAGCGGGTGGCCGCCCGGTCATGCTCCCGCCGGCAGACGGTCCCGGATCGGGGGGTGATTCGTCGATAAGTCTGGCCGATCGTCTCGATGCCCTGATCCTCACCGGGGGCGCAGATGTGGACCCGGCCAGGTACGGCGCAGTCCGCCAGGCCGCCACGGGCCCGGCCCACACGTGGAGAGACGACAACGAGCTCCAACTACTGGCCTCATTCCTCAAATCCGGCAAACCGGTGCTCGGGATCTGCCGGGGGCACCAGATCATCAACACGTTTCTAGGTGGGACCTTGCACCAGCACATTCCCGACGTGAACCGCAGCACGTCGCACCAGCCCGCCCCGGGGGAATTCGGTGAGACGAAGATCCGCGCGGAGCTCGGATCTGTTGTGGCCGACGTGATGGGAGACGTGTTCAGCGTCATGTGCTCGCACCATCAGTCGATCGACGTGGTGGGTAGGGGGCTGCATGTCACCGCCCGTGCCGACGACGGGATCATCGAAGCGGTGGAGGCGGAGTCCGACGGCGCCCCCTTCCTGGTGTCGGTGCAGTGGCATCCCGAGCAGTCCATGGACACCAGGTTGTTCCGGGCTCTTGTCGAGGCTTGCTGACAACTGCATATGACTGCTCACGCCGGCACATGACTGCATACACCTGCGGATGATCGGCGGCGCCAGGGCCGTTTTCGGAAACGGTGTCGCACCGGCAGATGTCGCCGGGCGCGTCGCGATCGTGACCGGAGCGTCGCGGGGACTCGGCGCCGGACTGGCGCAACGTTTCGTACAGCTCGGCATGAGGGTCGGGATGTGCGCGAGGAAGCGCCCTGAGCCGCCGGCCTTCTCCGACCGGCATCAAGTTGTCTCCATCTCCGCCGACGTGCGCGATGCGTCAGATCTAGAGGGGCTCTGTGGTGTCGTCGCCGAGAGGTTCGGAAGGATCGACCTGTGGGTCAACAACGCCGGGGTCGTGGATCCGATCGGCAGGCTCGCTGACGTGGATCCGGGCAGGGTGGCCCACCAGATATCCGTGAACGTGACGGGAGTGGCGAACGGCAGCCGCACGTTCGCCCGCCACGTGAGACGCCGGCCGGGTGGGGGAGTTCTGGTGAACGTCAGCTCCGGAGCAGCGAGGACGGTGTACGTGGGATGGGCCGCCTACTGCGCCTCCAAAGCTGCGGTCGATCAGCTGACCGCGGTCATTGCACAAGAAGAGGCCGAGCATGGACTGAAGGCCTTTGCTCTGGCACCCGGGATGATCGACACGGATATGCAGAGGATCGTGCGCGACGCCGGTCACGACGCCTTTCCCGCGGTGGATCGATTCATCGAGGCCAAGGTGAGCGGAAGCTTCAACTCGCCGGAGTGGGTGGCCGACGCGGTGGTCGAGCTGGCGTTCGGCCAAGTGGGCCTGCAGTCCGGAACGACCGTCAGAGTTCCCGACGAATTCAGCGCGCCCGGCGAGCGCAACGTCGCCCCGTGACCGACATCACCATCAGGCCCTACGCGGCCGGAGACAGAGAAAAAGTGCGGGCGGTCTGTTACGGGACCGGATTCATGGGCGAGAACGTGGACTGGCTGTGGCGTGATCGGGAGAGCTTCTGCGACATGTTCTGCGGCTACTGGACCGACCACGAACCGGACTGCGCGAGCGTCGCGGTGAAAGACGCGGAAGTGGTCGGTTATCTGCTCGGCAGCCCCGACAGCCGCAAGGTCGACAACGCGGCGAAGGTGATGATGCATCACGCGTTCGGGCGCGCGATGTTGCTCAGCCCGGGAACCGCAGGGGTCATGTGGCGCATGATCGCAGACGGGATCGTCGATTCGATCAGGCACAACCTGCCGCCGCCGGTCTATTACGACGAACGGTGGCCGGCGCACCTGCACATCGATCTGATGCCGGTGTGCCGGGGAAAAGGGATAGGTGAAGCCCTCGTCACCGGTTGGCTGGACCGGCTTCGAGACCAGAAGGTGGCCGGGTGCCACCTTCAGACCATGGCTCAGAACGACAGGGCGATCCGCTTCTTCGAGAAGATGGGATTCGTAAAGCGGGGAAGGCCCCTCGGGGCTCCCGGCTTCAGGACGAGATCGGGACAGAGGATGAGCGTCCAACTAATGGTCCAACCGTTGAACGGCGGCTCCAGTTAACGGCAGTGGGCCGGTCGATGGCGGTGCATCAGCCGGGCGAACGATAACGTCGGTCCGGTGAGCGATAAGCAGAGGAAGCTCGTCAAGCCCGCGGCAGGTGTGCTCGGAACCCTGGGCGTGGTGCTGAGCATCTGGTGGTTCGCGCTCAGGCCCCGACGCAAGCGTCGCCAGCAGGACTGACTACCCAGTAGGACTGACTATTCGGGGCAGGGCTTCTGATATGGGAGTCCTGAAGACCGCTCCCGCGATTTCGTCGTAGCCGGTCGGATCGGCATTCACGATCACGACCTGCGCTCCGTAGCGCCTGGCCGTGGGGACAAGGGCGGCCGCGGGATAGACCGAAAGTGTCGATCCCACCGCCAGCATCACGTCTGCTTCTGTGGCGGCTCGTTCTGCTCTTTGCAGATCCCGCACCACCAGATCCTGACCGAAGCTGATCGTCGCGCTCTTCAGGATCCCGCCGCACTGCGCACCCGCAGACGACGTGTGCCTACACGGCGGATCCGTCTCACCGGCTTCTACTCGTTCCAAGACGACCGACATCGGCTGCCTGTCCCCGCAGCGCATGCACATGGTTTCGCGCATGGTGCCGTGTATCTCGACGACCTTGTCCGGGTCGTGCCCGGCCACAAGGTGCAGACCGTCGATGTTCTGGGTCACCAGCAACTCGAGGTGGCCTCTGGTTTCGAGCTCGACCAGAGCCATGTGGCCGGCGTTGGGCTTTGCGGACCAGGTGGGCGAATGGAGCCTGGTCTGCCATCCCGCCACGCGGACTTCGGGGTCGTTCATATAGGAGTCGATATGAGACGCCTTTTCCGCCTTGGGGTTCTTGGTCCAGACCCCCTGAGGGCCGCGGAAGTCGGGGATGCCCGAGTCGGTGGAGATGCCGGCTCCGGTCAGCACGACTATCCGCCGCCCGCCTCCGACGATCCGCCTGGCGGTTTCGATGCTGGACGCCTCATCCATCGTGCCAGTGTGCCAGCGACAGGCCTCTCTCCCCGATAGCTTGCGCAGCCTGATGGCCCCGGCCTCTTTGAAGCCCCTTTCCAGCAGGAATTTCGCCCTGGTGTGGTCGGCGGCACTGGTCTCGAACGTGGGCACCTGGATGCAGATCGTGGCGCTCGGTGTGGTGGTGACCTCCAAAACCCACGAACCGGGATGGACCGGACTGGTAGCCGCGGCCGCGTTCTTGCCGAACGGCTTGTTGGCGCCTTTCGGCGGCGCTCTGGCGGACCGGCTGGATCGAAGACGGTGGCTCATAATCACCACGATCGGCGAAGCGGCGTTCGCCGCGGTGCTGGCGGCTCTGGCGTTCACCGGGCACGAGGTCCCGTGGGTGTTGACGGTGGTGGCGTTTTTCGGAGGATGCGTTTCAGCGATCGGCTTTCCGACCTACCAGGCCATGCTCCCCGATCTGGTCGAAAAGCCGCAGTTGCTGGCGGCGGTTTCTCTTTCCTCCGCACAATTCAACCTGGGGAGGGTCATCGGCCCCGCGCTTGCGGGAGTGGCGCTGGTCGCCGGAGGAGCGGGCTGGGCCTTCACCGCCAACGCCATCTCTTTCGCAGCGGTGGTCATAGCTCTGGTCCTCGTAAGGCTGCCCGAGCAGGTCCGGGTGAAAGGCGGCGGCATCGTAAGGCGCATCAGGCAGGGGGCGAGGATCGCTTCGCGGATCCCCGGCTGTATGAGCCCGATCGTCTTGATAGGAATCGTCGCATTGATCGGCTCTCCGTTCATAGCTCTCGTCCCCGCGGTCGCCATCGAGCAGTTCCACAAAGGAGCCGGGGGAACTTCGGTCCTGGTGACCGCGCAGGGAGTGGGAGCGGTGATCGGTGCTCTCGCCATCGCGCCTCTGGCAGTGTCATTCGGACGAGCGCGGATGGTGACCGGGGCCCTGCTCGCGTTCCCCGTCACGCTGATTCTCTACGGCCTGGCTCCCGACTTCGATCTTGCCGTCGGTGCCCTGGTCCTCGTAGGCCTGACCTACATAGCGGTCCTGTCCGGACTCAATACGGTGGTCCAGGTTCACGCGCCACCCGAGGCCCGGGGGCGGATCCTCGGCCTGTACATGTTGAGCCTGGGGACCATCTACCCCATCGGGAGCCTGATCGAAGGCCAGATCGCCAACCACACCGGAATCAGGAATGTGACGCTGGGGTCAGGTTTATGCCTCCTCTGCGTGCTGGCAATAGTGGCCATTGCCGCAAAACGACTCATATCCGGCCTGGCTGATCCGCCGGTGGAGCCTGTCGTACCTGAAGATCTGAAAACGGCAAAAGCAGCGATACCCTCCAAGAAGTGACTGGCACATTGAACGGGCAGGTGACTGGCACATTGTCAGACGAGCGCTCCGTCGAGCAGCTGGCCCGGCGCATCGCCGAATTGGGCGGGCGGCAGCGCGCACGGGTTTTCCATCTGTCGTGGTGGACCGACCGGATGCTCGCCACGTCCATGTACGACCCCGAATTCCGGGCCAGGCTCTTCAGGTTCGTCGACGCCTTTCCCGCGCTGAAAACCGACGCCGAGATAGAGGCGCACATCCACGACGAGTTCGAGGGGGCCGACGTCCCCTCGTGGTTCGGTGCGGGGATCGGTGTCGCCGAGTGGGTCCCGGGAGGGCACCGCCTTTCCGCCGCCGTGGCCCGGCGGACCATCGACCGCATGGCGCAGCAATTCATCGTCGGGACCGACCCCGAAGAGACCGCGCAAGCATGCGGCGATTTGTGGCGCCGGCACACCGCGGTGACAGTGGACGTGCTCGGCGAGCACACCCATTCAGAGGCGGAGGCCGACAAGTACGCGGCCAAGCTGCGCTCGCTCGTGGAATCACTGGCGCGCTCCAGTGAGTCGTGGCCGGTCGACGATCTGCTCGAAGCCGACGACCTCGGCAAGGTGTCCAAAGCAAGCGTGTCGGTGAAAGTGACCGCGCTGGCTCCTTCTTTCACCATGCTCACCTCGGAGCAGGGTCTCGAGCAGGCCACCCGCAGGTTGCTCCCGATCCTCGAGATCGCGCGAGACAAGAGCGTGTCGGTGTGGTTCGACATGGAGAACTACGAGGTGAAGGCGCTCACCCACGTTCTCTTCCGCAAACTGCTCGAGATTCCCGAGATGGAACAGCTGCACGCCGGGATCGTGCTGCAGGCCTACCTCCGCGACTCGGGGTCGGATCTCGAATCGCTGGCGCGGTGGGCGCAAGGAAGACGGGTGCCTCCGGGGGTGCGACTGGTCAAGGGCTCCTACTGGGACACCGAGACGGTGAAAGCCGAAGCGGAGAGCTGGCACGCGCCGGTATTCGAACGCAAAGCGGAGACCGACGCGAACTACGAGCAACTGGCGGGCGCGCTGCACTCCCATCACGGCACCCTCCGCGCTGCTTTCGGCTCGCACAACCTGCGCTCTCTCGCGGTGGCCATGACAGAGGCGAAGCGCCGTTCCATCCCCGACAACGGCTACGAGATCCAACTGCTCTACGGGATGGCCGAACCGGTGCACGACGCGATGCGCCGCCTCGGTGCCCGGCTTCGCGTCTACGCCCCGATGGGGGAGCTGGTCCCCGGCATGGCCTATCTCGTCAGGCGCCTGCTCGAGAACACCTCCAACGAAAGCTTCGTGCGCCACCACTTCGCAGAAGGCGAGGGTCTCGACGAGCTGATCGCCGCTCCCGACGTGGTGACCCTTCCCGGGCCCCAGCCGCTTGCCACACGCACCCCGACGGATCCGGCGCACCCGGGCCGGTACCGGCCGGAGCCGTTGGCCGAGTTCCGCAGGCCCCGGGTGATCAGCCAGTTCCAGCGCGCGGTGGACCTGGAGTTCGCCCGCCCTGTCAGACAGGTGGACGCCCTCATCGGCGGCAAGGCCGTCCGCACGGGAAAGACCTTCCAGTCGATCGATCCCTCCGATGCGGAGTCCGTGGTCGCGGTGGCGACGGCCTGCGGCCCGAAAGAGGTCGACGAAGCGCTCCAGATCGCGACACGTGCCGCCAAACGGTGGAGCAAGGTCCCGGCGGAAGAACGCGCCGCGGTGTTGTTCGGAGCTGCGGCGCGAATGCGGGACAAACGACACGAGCTCGCCGCTCTACAGGTACGCGAGGCAGGTAAAGGATGGCTCGACGCGGATGGCGACGTCTGCGAGGCGATCGACTACTGCGAGTACTACGCGCGCCGGATGCTCGAGCTCGAGTCAGGCGGTGTGGTGCAGTCTCCTCCCGGTGAGGAGAACCGTCTCATCTACCACGGGCGCGGAGTGTGCGCAGTCATCTCCCCGTGGAACTTCCCGCTGGCCATTCCGGCAGGCATGACGTGCGCCGCGCTCGTCACCGGAAACGCGGTCATCTTGAAACCGGCGGAGCAGACCCCCGCGGTGGCTTTCGAGCTCGCCACCGCGTTGTTCGAAGCTGGGCTGCCCGAAGACGTTCTCGCCTTTCTTCCCGGTTTCGGACCTGAGACCGGTGCACCGCTGGTCGAGGATCCGAGGGTGGACCAGATCGCGTTCACCGGTTCGCGCGACGTCGGGCTCGGGATCGTGGAGACGGCGGCCCGGCGCCACGTCGGTAGGCGCTCCATCGTCAGGGTGATTGCCGAGCTCGGCGGCAAGAACGCGATCATCGTCGACTCGGACGCTGATCTCGACGAGGTCGTACCGGCCGTCATCTCGTCGACCTTCGGCTTCGCGGGGCAGAAGTGTTCGGCCGCGAGCCGGTTGATCTGCCTGGAGAGCGTGCACGACGCGGTGGTGGAGCGTGTGGTCGAAGCAACCCGATCCCTTGTCATCGGCCCGGCCCGCAATCCGGGCAGCCAGCTCGGACCGGTGATCGACGCGGAAGCCCACGACAGGCTCACCGACGCCATCGATCATGTCGGGGAGTGCGGAACGGTTGCGCTCAGACGGACAGATCTCCCCCACAAGGGGTACTTCGTGGGTCCGACGGTGGTGTCGCGGGTCAAGCACGATTCGTGGCTGGCCCGCGAGGAGCTCTTCGGTCCCGTCCTGGCCACTTTCGCGGTGAAGGATCTGGCGACCGCGGTGGATCTGGCGAACGAGACCGACTACGCGCTGACCGGTGGGATCTTCTCGCGGTCCCCGGCCACGGTCAGAAACGTCACCAGGGGACTGGATGCCGGGAACGTCTACGTGAACCGCTCCATAACCGGTGCGGTGGTGGGTCGCCAACCCTTCGGGGGTAGCGGTCTTTCCGGTGTGGGGTCGAAAGCGGGCGGCCCTGACTATCTTCTCCAGTTCTGCGATCCCCAGGTGATCTCGGAAAACACGATCAGGCAGGGTTTCGCTTCCAACGTCGGCTCGACCGGCAAGGGCGAAGGTCGCAGCCCCAAGAAGAAGAAAGGAACTGCGTGACTCAACTGCAGGGTGTGAGCGAGGAGGTGCGCCTGGACGGGCACGTGGTGGACTCGCTGCTTCTCGCCAAGGTGCTCGACGTGATCGTCGACTCCGGAGCGACCTACAGGATCGTCGAGCTCGACGTGGGGACGACTTCGATCGACCCGAGCCACGTCCGTCTCGAAGTCACGTCGCCCGATCCCGACAGCCTCGACTCACTTTTGGCCGAGCTCCAGGTGCACGGCGTGAACCGGGTCGATGCGTCGGACGCGGACCTGGTGGCGGCGGACCGCGACGGTGTTCTGCCCGAAGGGTTCTATGCCACCACCAACCTGCCGACCGCGGTGCGCTACGGCGGACACTGGGTCGACTCCGGCCGCCCCGAGATGGACTGCGCGCTGGTCGTGGACATGGCGGGGACGGACACGACGGCGCGTGTCGTCCCGATGCACCGTGTGAAGAAGGACGACATGGTCGTGGTGGGCTGGAAAGGCGTAAGGGTGGAGACGCCGGGACGCGAGGCCGACACTCAGGGCTTCGGTTTCATGACATCAGAGGTGTCTTCGGAAAAGCCGAAGAAGTTGTCGGTCAACCGGGTGGCGGACAGCCTGCGGCGCGTAAAGGACAACCGCGAAAAGCCGGGCAAGGTTCTGGTGGTGTGCGGTCCGGCAGTTGTTCACACCGGTGCCGCGCCTCCGCTGGCCAGGCTGGTACGTGAGGGCTGGGTCGACGTGCTCTTCGCCGGCAACGGGTTCGCAACCCACGACATCGAATCTTCGGTGCTCGGCACATCCCTCGGCGTGTCGCTCGGAGAAGGGACAGCTGCGGAGCACGGTCACGCCAACCATCTGCGCGTCATCAACGAGGTTCGCAGATTCGGATCGATCAAGGCCGCCGTCGACGCCGGATGGCTTCAGTCGGGAGTCCTCTACGAGTGTGTCAAGGCGGGAGTGCCCTTTGTGCTCGGGGGATCCGTACGCGACGACGGTCCGCTCCCCGACGTGATCTCGGACACCCTTGTCGCCGCTGACGCGATGCGCGAGCTGGTGGACGGGATCGAGCTGGCGCTGATGCTGGCGTCGACGCTGCACGCCATCGCCACGGGGAACCTTCTGCCTGCGGGCGTGGAGACGTACTGCATCGACATCAACCAGGCGGTGGTCACCAAGCTGACCGATCGCGGAAGTCATCAGGCGCTCGGGATCGTGACCGACGTCGGTCTGTTCGTCGGTGATCTCGCAGACCGGTTGCTCGGGTGAGGCTCACCTGGGGACGGCACTTCCTGTTATGTCCGCCTGATCACTTCGAGGTGGCTTACGAGATAAATCCGTACATGCACAAGCAGGTGCACCCGAACCCCGAGCGCGCCGGCGGACAGTTCGAGGTGCTGGCGAAGAACCTGCAGTCCGCCGGAGCGACGGTGGAGATGATGGACCCGGTGGCCGGTCTTCCCGATCTGGTGTTCACGGCGAACGCGGGGGTGGTCGACGGCAACCGCTTCATACCGGCGCGCTTTCGCCATCCCGAGCGACAGGGTGAGACGCCCTTCGACGAGGCCTGGTTCGAGGGGCGCGGGTTCGAGCTCGAGCAGCTTCGAGGCGATGAGCCGTTCGAAGGGGCGGGCGACGCGCTTCCGTTCGGCCTGTCCACTGAGAACCTCCACCCGGTGATGGTGGCGGGATACAAGACCCGTTCTTCTGTGGGCACGCATACGGACCTGAGCGAGGCGCTCGGGATCCCGGTGCGGTCAGTGGAATTGATCGACCAGCGCTACTACCACCTCGATCTCGTCTTTTGCCCGCTCGGCCCGCGCCACGCCCTGATCGCCCCTCAGGGACTCGACCGCTTCGGGATCAAGGTTTTGGAGGAGCTGGTACCGGAGCCGATCTGGTTGGAGGACGACGAGGCCGAAACGTTCTCGGCCAACTCGGTGGTGGTGAACGACGCCATCGTGATGCCGGCGTGCACCACGCGGCTCGGCCGGATACTCGAAGGTATCGGCCTCGAGGTGATCGTCTCTCCCGTCGACGAGTTCCTGAAGGCCGGGGGCGGCTGCAGATGCCTGACTCTCGCTCTCGACGTGCGCTTCGGCGCGAAGGGCGGCTGATCCGCGAGAATCGTCGCATGGCAATCGCGACGATCAACCCGACCACCGGCAAGACCGAGAAGACCTTCGAGCCGCACGACGACGCGTATGTGGACAAGGCGCTCCAGAAGGCCACAGACACTTTCCGCGACTTTTCGAAGATGTCCTTCAAGGACAGGGCCCGTCTGATGATCGGCGCGGCGGACCTTCTCGAGGGGGAGATCCCCGACATCGCCCGGGTGATGACCACCGAGATGGGCAAGACCTTTGCTTCGGCCAAGGCGGAGGTGGCCAAGTCGGCGAGCGCGCTCAGATGGTTCGCGGAGCACGCCGAGGCGCTGCTTGAAGACGAGATCGTCGAAACCTCCGCCACTGACAGCCGCGCCGAGTTCATGCCGCTCGGCCCGGTGCTCGCGGTGATGCCGTGGAACTTCCCGATGTGGCAGGTGATCCGCTTCGCCGCACCGGCGTTGATGCTCGGGAACACCGGATTGCTCAAGCACGCGTCGAACGTCCCGCAGACGGCGCTAATCATCGAGGACGTATTTCACCGCGCCGGTTATCCCGACGGAGCGTTCCAGACACTTTTGGTCGAGTCGTCACGCATCGCGCCGATCGTGGCGGACGACCGGGTCAAAGCGGTGACGTTGACGGGCTCGGACGCCGCGGGGCGGTCGGTGGCAGAGGCCGCGGGCCGGGCCCTCAAAAAAACGGTCCTCGAGCTCGGCGGGAGTGACCCGTTCATCGTCCTTCGGTCCGCCGATATCGATCGGGCGGTGGAGGTGGGGGTTCAGGCGCGTCTGCAGAACAACGGTCAGAGCTGCATCGCGGCCAAACGGTTCATCGTGCACGACGACGTGTACGACGAATTCTCAGAAGCCTTCGTGAAACGAATGGCCGCGGCAAAACTCGGCGATCCCATGGAACCGGCCACGACTGTTGGTCCTCTGGCCACATCGTCAGGACGAGATGGCGTAGCCGAACAGGTTGAAGATGCGCGCGAAAAGGGTGCCACGGTTCGTTGCGGAGGAAAGATCGTCGACGGTCCCGGGTTCTTCTATGAGTCGACGGTTCTCGCCGACCTGACACCCGAGATGCACGTGTACTCAGACGAGGTGTTCGGTCCTGTGGCCATGCTGTTCAGGGGAAGTGACTCAGACGAGATCCTGCACATCGCGAACGACTCCCCGTTCGGGCTCGGCGCGAGTGTGTGGACCAACGATGCAGCCGAGCGTGCGCGCTTCGTTTCCGAGCTCGAAGCGGGAATGGTCTTCGTCAACGCCATGGTGGCGTCGATGCCCGAGCTTCCCTTCGGTGGGGTGAAGCAGTCGGGCTACGGGCGCGAGTTGAGCGATCTCGGGATAAAAGAGTTCGCTTTGATCAAGTCAGTCTTCGTGGCGTGAGCTGAAGCTCACTCTCCAAGCCAACTCACTCTCCCAGCCAGCCCAGCGTCCAATCTGTGTCGGGGACTTCCCCGGCGGCTTCTGCGACGGAGCGAAGCGCGGCGATGATGCGGTCGCGTTCATCTTTCGGAACCTCGCCGACCAGCTTGCGCAGCTCGGTCTTGCGCAGGTGGGCCACCTCTTCGACGAGCTGCTTTCCGGCGTTGGTGAGAGCGAGATCGACCTCGCGGCGGTCCACCTCGTCACGGGTCCTGGTGATCAGGTGCTTGCGAACGAGGCGATCGCACATGCGCGTTGCTGTCGACGGGCTCACCGCCAGAGCCTGAGCGAGATCGGCCAGGTGACGCGGGCCTTGTTCCGCCAGAACGACCAGCGTCTTGTGCTGCGGAAGCGTCAGATCAGAGGTGGCTTCCTTGACGGTTCGCGCCGCGACGCCAGCCATCGCTCTACCGGCGAGGATGATCGCTTCTGCAAGCTGCTCCTCGGGACTGGATTGCCGCTTAGGGGCCGATTCACCCTCAACCGCGATCCCGCCAGGAACGCGTTCATCACGCTTGTCGCCAGTGCGCGCATGAGTTCTTCCGCCTGCATGCGTTCTGGCACGCGCTGCGGTCGTCATGGTCGAAGATTCCCTTTCAAAGGTTCCACCAAGCCTAGGAAACGCCGCCGCCCGTATGAGCGAGCTGTGACTTGTGCAGTATGCCCGTCATTGAAGACCGGCGCCAGCACCTTTATCTCCCATGCAGGCTTTTTGTCAGTCGGCTGGTGGTTCGGGTCCCGCGCCGGAGGCGCCTGGAATGAGGGCGCTCAGAAGCAGTGCCCTGGCCTCGTCGATCCGTCCTGCCGCCACGAGCTCCACGATCGGACCGTCGAGTATGGACGCCCAGTCGATGCTTTCGGTCGAGTCGCCACGGTCCTTCACGAGATGACGGCCCTCTTCGAGAAGCGCCGCCAACTCCTCGAGACCCGGACCCAGAGAAGCCCCGATGCGCTTGCGCAACCACGTGGCCAATGCGGGGCTCGTGCCGGAAGTGGACACCGAGACCACCACCGGTCCTCTGCGCTCGACGGCTGGGAGCAGAAACGTGCAGTTGGCTGGGTCGTCTGCACTATTGACCCACACACCGGCCCGGTCGGCATCCGAGGCGACCATTCGATCCACTTCGGGAACTCCCGTGGCAGTCACCACGAGCCTGTAACCGGCCGCCTCGCCCGGGGAGTATGCCCTGAGCTGGACATCGAGAGGCGTATCCTCGATCGCGGCGATCGTGCCATCGGCAGACAAAAGCCCCAAGGCTTCATGAACCTGGGGGGCCACCATCGTCACAGAAGCGCGGCATTCCAGGAGCGATCTGGTCTTGCGACCTGCAACCTTTCCACCACCTACGACCAGGCATTTCTTACCCGCGAGCACCAGGCTGACCGGATATACGCGCTCGGTTGGTGTCATGGTGTCCGGCCCGGGAAGATCCCGAAGATTCGTGACCTGCATCGGGAATCAAAGTAAATGTTGATCGGTTTAGTCATCTATAGTAAACCGAGAAGATGACCTGGCAGGTCGAGAATTGACTCATCCAGTCGACGATCGCACATGTCAGGACCCCCGCGAGGGGGTAGCCAGAGCCGCGGTCGGATCGCAGCGGGGGGGCTGGCGACGAGGGAACGCAAAGGAAGGAGTGGACGTCGTGGCCAGTGTCGCCGAACGATCCCACCTGGAGTACCTGTCCGACCTGTCTGAGGAGTTCGAAACCGCTCCTGCGACCGAGATCATCTCATGGGCCGCGGAGCGATTCGGAAGCTCAATTGCGCTGGCCTGTTCGTTCGAGGATTGCATCGCCGTCCACCTTGCCATCCAGGTCGTTCCGGACATCGAGGTGGTGTTCCTGGACACCGGCGCCCACTTCCCGGAGACGCTCGAGTACGTAGACCTGGTCAAAGAGCGCTTCAACCTCAACCTCAACATCGTAAAGCCGGGCCCCGAGGCCGCAGAATGGCCCTGTGGTTCGGCAAGGTGCTGCGAGCTTCGCAAGGTGGTGCCGCTTGCCAAGGCTCTCGAAGGCAAGCAGGCTTGGGTGACGGGCCTCAAGCGAGTCGACGCCGAGACGAGGATCTCGGCTCCGATCCTGTCGTGGGACGAGGCCAGGGGAATGGTCAAGGTGAACCCGATCGCGACTTGGACCGAGCTCGACTGTGCGGGTTACGTCTCTGACCACGACCTGCCTACGCACCCCCTGGTTTCGCGGGGCTACCTGTCGATCGGTTGTGCTCCGACGACCCGTCCGGTCGCTCCGGGCGAGGACCGGCGTGCCGGCCGCTTCATCGGTATGGGTACCACCGAATGCGGCCTTCACGTCTGAGGTGGTGAAACCCCCCAGGCAATGGAGTTCCTCCGTCCTTACAGAAAGATCGGTGAGCTCAACCAGATAGAGCGCTGGAAGCTCGATCGGGAACCGCTCGACGTAGCTGACGCGATCATCGACACCTACGCATCTGCTGGGGCATCTGCCATCGCGGCAGTTCCCGGCGAGGTCGAACGCCTCAAGTGGGTAGGCCTCTATCCGCAACGGCAAGGCGGCGACGCCTTCATGATGCGGGTGAAGGTGCCCGGTGGTCGCCTCACGTCCGCGCAGGCGCGCGAGATCGGTCTCGTCGCGGATGTGCTCGGCGAAGGCCCGGAAGAAAATCCGATGTTCGGTAACCGCTACGCGGACCTGACCACCCGCCAGGACATCCAGATCCACTGGATACGGATCGGGGACGTGCCGCGGATATGGCAGCGGTTCGAAAGGGTCGGTCTGACCACGATCCAGGCTTGCGGGGACTCCGCAAGGAACGTCCTGTGCTGTCCGGTCTCCGGTTACGACCGGGAAGAAGCCTTCGACGCGCTTCCGATCGCCCTACAGATAAGCGAGTACTTCACCGGCAACCGCGAATACGCCAACCTGCCGCGGAAGTTCAAGATGAGCGTGACCGGGTGCCTCGAAGACTGCGCTCAGGCAGAGATAAACGACATCGGGCTGTGGCCGGCGCGCTACCCCGACGGTGAGCTCGGTCTGAACGTTCTGGTAGGTGGAGGCCTGTCCGACGGTGAGCGGATGGCATCCGACATCGACATCTTCATCGAGCCACGTCAGGCGGTCGAGCTGACGCGCGCCATCGCCCAGACGTTCGGCGAGCTCGGCAACCGCGAGAACCGCGGACTGGCGCGCATGCGTTATCTGGTCCAGGAGCTCGGGCCTGAGGGATTCAGAGCAGAGATCGAGGCCCGCATCAGGTTCAAGCTGCGCCCGGCCGGCGAGGCGCTCACCAAGCGCTACCGCGGCGACCACATCGGTGTGCACGCGCAGCGTCAGGACGGCCTCGTCTACGTGGGGTGTTGTGTGCCGGTCGGACGGATGTCGGGGATCGAGCTCGTAGAGACCGCTCGTCTGGCCGACACGTACGGAGACGGCGGGCTGAGTATCGGGACGGACCAGAACTTCGTTCTTACCGGAGTGCCTGAAGACAGGGTGGACGACCTGTTGTCAGAACCGCTGCTGCAGAAGTACTCGCCGAACCCCGGACCGTTCGAGCGCGGCGTGGTGTCTTGCACGGGGAGCGAGTTCTGCAGATTCGCGGTGATCGAGACCAAGGAACGAGCCGTCAAGTGGGCTCGTCTGCTCGACTCAAAGCTGGCGGGCGAAAAGACTCATAACAGGACCGGGTTGATCCGGATGCACATTTCGGGATGCTCGGCCTCGTGCGCGCAACCGCAGATCGCTGACATCGGCTTTCGCGGTGATGTCGCCCAGGTGGGCGACAAGCTGAGCGAGGGTGTGGACATCGGAATGGGCGGGTCGCTGGGCCTCGATGCGGGGTTCATCGACTGGATCGAGCACGCCGTTCCGGTAGACGAGGTTCCGGATGCGTTGCTGCGGGTTATTCGAAAGTTCCAGGACGAAGGCCGCGAAGGCGAGCCCTTTTACAACTGGGCGCGCAGGACTCCGGCCGAAGAGCTGCGGTCGAGCCTCGCCGGGATGCGGGTGGTGCCGGTGATGGGGGATACAGGGGAGTGAAGGGCTACCACCTGCGCGAGCAGATGAACGGCATCACCGAGCCGCCCGGCAAAACGTGGTTCTGGGAGCTCGAAGCGGGCGTGATCGACGCGGGGCGCTGCATCGAATGCGGCACTTGTGTGGCGGTGTGTCCTTCGAACTCCATCGGGGTCTCAGAAGATGGGCTCCCCGAGCTGGTGAAGATGTGCACGGGATGCTCACTGTGCTGGGACTTCTGCCCCCGGGGTGGCCTCCGCTACGAAGCACTGTGGCCGCCCTCTACTCCTGACGCCGACGCCGTAGATGCTCCTTTGGTGGTCAAGTCCGATTCGGCCGACCCCTACTGGAAGATCACAGGCGGGCCCCCGGGTGACGGGCTCGGGGTAGTCGTCGAGCGGTACGCGGCGCGGGCGGGGAAGCGGCCCGACGACGCGCAGGACGGCGGCGTCGTGTCCGCGATCCTTCTCGCCGGCCTCGCAAGCGGCGACATCGATGGGGCGCTCGTCTCCAAGCCGAGCACCGACAAGGACGAACCGTGGAAGGGTGTGGCCACTATCGCCACCACTGCGGCGGAGATAACTGCGGCCGCGGGGAGCTTCTACAACCAGACGATGGCTCTGGCCGAGCTCGATCTGAGCAAGTACAAACTGCCGCCGAAACCGCGCATCGCCGTCGTGGGGACACCGTGCGAGATACAGGGCATCAGGGCGATGCAGGCGCGCAAATGGCCGGGTGGTACGGGAGCGCACCGCGTCGAAGCGATCACTCTTACGATCGCCCTGTTGTGTACCAAGAGCTTCGACTACGAGGCCCTGATGCTGAGAGAGCTGCGCGACAAGCGCGGGCTCGATCTCGATCGTGTGAGCAAGGTAGATGTAATCCACGGGCGGATGATCGTTGAATACCGCGACGGCAAGGTTGCAGTCGACGAGCCCATCAAGGACTTTCACGGAGCCGCGCTCAAAGGTTGTGACGAGTGCGCCGACTTCCTCGGTCGGGGTGCTGACATATCAGTAGGAAGTGTCGGATCGATGGCCGGCTGGTCGAGCGTTCTGATACGCACCGAGGCGGGACGACTGGCGCTTTCAAACGCGCGCGGAAAGTTGGATCTGCGTGATCTCGACAATCCAGCTGCTCTTTTGAAACTCGATCAGCTCGACAAGCGGATTGCGGTCAAGAGCCTTCAACGCAAGCTAGATCCCGATGCACCGATGTTCATCGACTACCAGGAGCATGTGAACGCCTACAGCGACACTGATCGCGCTCCGGTGGTACTCGACAGATGACCATCGCGAGCGAGCCGGTCTCGCATCTGTCGATTCAAATGCCCGACGAGATCCGCCTGGAGATGCCGATCGAACCGGTCGAGCTCCGTGAGTGGATGCGCCAAACCATCCTGGCGGGGGGAGACCCGCGCGAGGATGTCGAGGAAGGCATCTCGCTCGGAATGGTTCTGTGGGAGCGGTGGCGTTCTTCGCTCGAGCCCTCCGGGGTCGACCGTGAATCATTCTTCGACATGGTCGAGTCGTATGGAAGAGAAATCTGGTTGTGGATCATCGGCGAGCGACGCTGGGAGCAGTGCATCGAGGGTCTGGCCGGGCGCATATCGCGCCGGTTGCCACCCGGTTGATCTGTTTCCTTCTGTGCCGGAAGTTCAACCGAAAGACGATGCAGACGTAGTCGTTCGTCTCGAGGCCGTCTCCGTGGTGCGCAAGGGCGTCGTGATCCTCGGCCCCGTCGACTTCACCGTCAAAGGGGGCGATCGCTGGGTGTTGCTCGGACCGAACGGTGCGGGAAAGACCACGCTCCTGTCGGTGATGGGGATGCGTCTTCTCCCCACCAAAGGAACCGTGGATGTTCTCGGTGAGAGGGCGGGTCGCACAGACACGCGCGAACTTCGAAAGCGCGTCGCGTTCGTGAGCCAGTCATTGCTGAGACAATTAAGGCCCACGATGACTGCATATGAAGCCGTGATCTCAGGCCGTTATGCCGCGCTCGAGACGTGGTGGAACGAGTACTCGACAGAAGATGCGGAGTTGGCAACCCAACTCCTTGAGAGCGCGGGACTGAAGAATCATCACGAAAGGGCGTTCGGACTGTTGTCTGAGGGCGAGCGCCAGCAGGTTCTTCTGGCGAGGGCGCTCATGAGCGAACCTGAGCTGCTGCTGTTGGACGAGCCGGCCGCAGGACTCGATCTGGCGGCCAGAGAGCGTCTCGTCGATCGGCTGAGCAAGCTGGCCACGGATCCGACGACACCTCCGTTCGTGCTCATCACGCATCACACCGAGGAGATCCCTCCGGCGATGACCCACGCCGCGCTGATGAAGTCGGGCGAGATCATCAGCTCAGGAGCCATAGGCGAGGCGATCACTGACGATGCGCTGTCGTCGTGCTTCGGTGTAGAGGTGGAGGTGGAGCGCGTTGGCGAACGTTGGTTCGCTCGCTCCGTAGGTTGAATTTGCCGCCAGAAATCTGGCAAAAGGATTACGAACCTGTGAACGCGCGTAAACCGCACTGGTGTGGTTCGCACATCGCCCTCATGCACAGTGCACCTAAGCCCCCTATTGACCTGCGACAACGCTTTGCATTTGCCAAGGATTGCCAGGTTCGGTAGACCCGTTGGGCAACTTCGGAAACCGAAAGCGATCCGTGCCGGCGGCGGTGCGGTTTGCGCGGTGCTCGTCGCCATTCGGCAACCCCATCCACCAATCCGCAGAGGCCCCTTTGTAGGGTTTCGTCTATCCGAAAGTAGGTCGAGAGGTCTTGACAATCGTGGCGCTTGCACTACTCGTGGCTATCTGGGGTGTCTTCCTCATAGTCACGTTCGTGCGCAAGCACGCGGAGTTCAGGGCTGATTCCTCGATCGGAGCCTTTCAGCGGCAACTGCAGGTGCTGCGCCGCAACTCCGAGCAGATAGACGGAATAGCACAGTCGGTGCCTTCCGGCCCCGAGGAGGGTTATATATCCTCCCGTCCATTTTCGTCGGTCAAATCTCCCCACACGCGACCCGATTCCTATCGCGCCGAGTACGACGAACCGCGCTACGTGGGCGGATACGCGGGGCGAGGCACAGGTCGACGCAACGGACAGGATCCATTCTTCCGTCCCGAAGCTTGTGCCCGTCGCAGGGATGTTCTCCTCATTCTCATCACGGCGCTCGCGAGCACAGGGATCATCGCGATAATCCCCGCCGCGCGAATGGTTCTGGTGGCAACGGCTATTGCCGGATTCGCTCTTCTGATTTATCTGGTGATGCTGGTGAGACTGCGAACCCTCGCACACGAGCGTCAGTCGAAGCTGCGTTACATGCCTGCGCCCGAGAAGGCTCCGGTGTTCGCAGACCGACGCGTGATCGCGCGATAAGAACCTAAGACTCGAACAGAACAGATCGCGGGTTTTGGTGGGACCATCGCGCAACGAGGAACTCGCTTTTATAAGCAGCAGTGTTCAAGCTCAACTGGAGCATACCCATCGTGCTCGCGAAGAGGCGCTGGGAAGATGCAGGGAAACCATCAGAGCATGCGGGCTTGCAATCCGCGCACTTCATGCGAACCGCACTGACGACGTCGCGCAGCGGCTGAACGAAGCTGAAACCGGTATTCGCGCTGCACAACAGGCGCTGCGGCCATTTCCACAGTTGGCCGCAATGGGATTCCTTCACGATGCAGAGAAGGAATACGCCGAAGCGAGGCTCACCAAAGCGCTGATCGCAGGCAGCCCACTTCCGAAGGCCGACGAATTGCAGGTGGGATTGCCCGCTTGGCTCAACGGGTTGTCAGAAGCCGCATCGGAGTTGCGCCGGAATCTGCTCGACCGTCTTCGGGCGGGTGACGTCGCACGAGGAGAAGAGCTTCTCCAGACCATGGAAGAGGTTCTGGATCTGCTGGTCACGGTGGAATACCCTGATGCGATCACGGGGGGACTTCGTAGGGCTGCTGACGTGCTTCGGGCCGTCGTCGAGCGCTCGAGGGCGGACGTGACGACGACTGTTCTTCAGACCAACCTGCAGAATGCCATCGAACGCCAGGTCCGCGCGACCGGGGAGAGCTCCTGAGAATCGGCGTCCTGAGCGCACCGGCAGCTATGGGGCGTCAGATCTGGTTGCGAAGCGACTCTTCTTTTTTGCGGTTCTCCTTCTTGAATGACCAACGATTTATGGGCCGTTCCCATAAACATTTGACAATGCAATCGTATTGATCTAGTTGGTATTCACCTTGCCCGGTGGGTTTGGGGACGAGAAAGGCGGCCGCAGTGCCCGACGACATCACTCACTTCAATGGCTCGCAAGCTCACCAAGACAATGACGAAACGGCTGACCGGCCAACTCGCCGGGTGGGGAGACGCAAGATGCTGCTCGGGGTTGCAGCTGCGGGAGTGGGCACGAGCGTCGTGGTGGCGGCCGAACCGGCGGGTGCCGAGAGCCCTGACACCGGAGCCCCGAAAGTGAAGCTCAGCAAATTGAACACAGCGACGGCCACCACGTCGGTTTCCATGTCGGTTGACGGCGATAGCGGTGTCGAAGGTATCGACACCAGTAGCGGAGGTGGTTACGGGCTCTACGGATCCTCCGCCAACGGCACCGGCATCTACGGCACCATCACCGGTGACACGAGTGGGCACTTCGCCCTTCAGGGCGTCGACGCGAGCACCGGTGCCGGAGGAGGTGCAGGTGTCGGTGGAAACTCGACCAACGGCACAGGAGTCCTCGGGATCTCCACCAACGCCACCGGTGTGTATGGCATTCACAGCACAGGTGCTGGAACCGGAGTCTCAGGCGTGGACGACTCAGGTGAGACAAGCAGTCACGGCGTCTACGGCAGCTCCGGTAATGGCTGCGGTGTCTACGGGACCACCCCTGGCGAATCCGCGTACGGCGTCTACGGCAATGCCACCGGCAAAGAGGCTTATGGCGTTTACGGGGGTGCCTCTGGCGGGGATGGCACAGGTGTCTACGGGACCTCCGATAGTGGCTCTGGTGTTTACGGCAACTCCATCGGCGGCATCGGCGTATACGGAGTAGCCACCGCTGAGTATGGCGCCGGCGTCAGTGGGGTCGCCCCCGGCGACAACGGCAACGGCGTTGTCGCTTCCGCCCAAAACGGCGTCTCGCTGTACGTGGATGGAAGCGCCCAGGTAACCGGCACGCTTTCCAAGGGGGGCGGGACGTTCAAGATCGACCATCCCCTCGATCCCACAGGCAAATACCTTTTTCACTCGTTCGTCGAGTCGCCTGACATGATGAACGTCTACAACGGAACCATCGCACTCGATGGCAACGGCCGCGCGACAGTCGAACTTCCTGAATGGTTCGAGGCCCTGAACCGCGACTACCGCTACCAGCTGACCCCAATCGGTGGAGCTGCCCCGGAACTGCACATCTCAGAAGAGGTAAACGGCGGAACCTTCGCCATTGCGGGAGGCAAGGATGGCCAGAAAGTGTCGTGGCAGGTAACAGGAATCCGCCAAGATGCGTGGGCCAACGCAAACCGCGTTCGTGTCGAGGTCGACAAGCCGGCCGAAGATCGGGGTCGCTATCTTCACCCGGAATTGTTCGGCGGTGAGCCGGTTACCGAGCTCTCCAGGGTCCGCGACCACGCCCGCGGTCACTCGAGCACCCCGACAGCGTCGAAACAGGGTGTCCAGTCCTAAATACGCCAGTCCGGCGGCCTGTATCCTTGCCGGGGGAGGGGGTGTAGCTCAGTCGGTAGAGCGCTACGTTCGCAATGTAGAGGCCGTGGGTTCGAATCCCATCACCTCCACCAAGAAAGCCCAGGTCAACGGGCTGACGGTGGGAGTCCCCCCAAGACATCACCCCGAAAAACGGGGTCGAGTGTCTTTAAGTGTCTTTACGGGCAATTTTCCAGTGGCCAACTCAGCGGATTGTGGCCGCCCGGTGGGCGAGGTTCACCATGGCTAAAAGGAAAAGGACTCGGGGTGTCCGGGGGACTGGCACGATTACTCAGCTACGCGGTGGGCAGTGGCGCCTCCGAGTAACAATGGGTGGTCGTCAGGTGGACTATGGCTTCTATGCCACCGAGGAGCTGGCTGGTGATGCCCAGGCCCGCTGGCGCCTGACCCGCCTGCTGCCGGGCGACGACCCCCAGCAGGCCGTGCGGCGCCCAGCAAGTGTGGCGGTGGGCGGGATTCGCTGTGACGAGTGGTTCGCCCGGTGGCAGGATGCGAAGAGGGCCCGGCGGTCGCGTGTGCGGGTCAACAACAAGCGCGGAGGCGCGGATTCCACGGCGGCCCGCGATCGGGCCTACTGGTCGAAGTGGTGGTCACCGGCCATCGGTGCTCAGCTGCCGCATGTGGTTGCCCAACGAGACATCACTGCTGTGATCGATGCCATGGAAAAGGCAGGGTTGGCGCCGCTGACAATCAAGACGCATTGGTCGGTCGTCAAGGCATTTTTCGGGTGGCTGTTCGAAGAGGACATATTGACGG
>JBAPRR010000367.1:0-24999 GCA_049281195.1 Acidimicrobiales bacterium | reverse complement strand
TAGTACGAGAGGACCGGGACGGACGTAGCTCTCGTGTGCCAGTTGTCCTGCCAAGGGCACGGCTGGTTGGCGACCTACGGATGGGATAAGCGCTGAAAGCATCTAAGCGCGAAGCTCGTTCCAAGATTAGGTCTCCCACAGGGTAAACCTGGTAAGGCCCGTGGCCAGACGACCACGTTGATAGGCCGGAGGTGTAAGTGCGGTAACGCATTCAGCCGACCGGTACTAATCGGCCGAGGGCTTGAAACTTTGCTCGTGCTCGCTATGGGACGCTCGAGGGCGGCGCTTTTTGCCCCCACGTAGCCGGACGGATTTGATCGATGAAGCATCGTCAGATCGGTTCGGCGAGCGACAAGGTTTCCGGTGACCACAGCGACAGGGCCACACCCGTTCCCATCCCGAACACGGAAGTTAAGACTGTCAGCGCCGATGGTACTTGGGGGGCGACCCCCTGGGAGAGTAGGACGTCGCCGGATTTTCTCTAGAAGGGCCCCCCTCGCGGGGGCTTTTCTAATTCACCGCCCGAAGCAGTGGGACAGCGCCGTCGGCGCAGTTCCCCTGAGGCACCCGGTGCGTAGCATCCTGGCGCCACCCTTTCTCGACTGGCGCGTCAACCCTGGTTGGTCCCGATCGCAAACGTCCTCAGACAACACTGCCCGTTCATCTCGTCGGCGCCGACGGCGAAGAGGTTCCCCCCACCACCGGTTCCGATCGCGGCCAGGGAGTTGTCCACGAGCTTTCTGATCATTCCGGGGTCGGGACTCGGTTCGACGCTCCACTTGGAACCGTTGAATTGTTCCGTGAGGCTGAGGATCGACCCGTTGTTCTTCTGCTCCTGACCGACTGCCCAGATGTCGTCGGCCGAGACGACCTGAATAGATCTCAGCCGGCTTCCCTCGGTGCCGATGTTGGGCACCTGCGTCATGGTCCACGCCGCGCCGTTCCAGTGAAGGACATAAGGCTGGGCGAAGTTCTTACTGTCGTCGTCCTCGTAACCAGAAGCCCAGACGTTGTCAGCTCCGACTGCGCTCACGCCGGTCAGCTCATTTTCGGAGTCGTCCGCCACAATCAGGTCGGGGGTCGGCACGAGCGCCCATTTCTTGCCGTTCCAGTGAGCGGCGAGTGTCCCTCCTCCCGCATAACTGCCGACCGCCCAAATGTCATTGGAGGAAATGGCCGTCAGCGACGTTGCGACCTCTGCTCCGGAACCGTCGGCCGGTGGCGGGACCAGGCTCCATGAAGTGCCGTTCCAGTGCTCGAACAACAACGTGAGGATGTTCAACTTGTTGTTCAGGACCCAGCCGGCGGCCCACAGATCGTCCGGTCCGGTGCCGGCTATGGCGTCGAGGAGATTGGTGTCCCCGGGCGTCCCGGTCGCGCCGTTGGGGCTCGGAAGGATCGTCCAAGTGGTCCCGTTCCACTGCTCGATAAGGGTCAGACCGGCAGGGGTGGCCCCGGCGCCTCCACTGAAGCTGGTGCCGACTGCCCACGCGTCGTCCGGCGCCAGGTCGTCGACCGCATTGAATTTCGCTTGCTGACCTGTCGGTTGAGGAACCGATGCCTGCGACCAGGCGCTCCCGTCCCAGTGCTCGGCAAGTGGAGCATCGAGTGCTTCCTTGTCGGCGTAGGTTCCGACAGCCCATGCCTCGTCTGGTCCGGAAGCCGATACACCTTCGAAGGCCGTGTCGTTCACCTGGTTCGGTTTCGGATTGACGGTTGTCTCGACCGTCCAGATCGACTGGGCCTTCGAGAATCCGAACATCGCAAACGCTGATGAGGCGGTCGGACCGGCGGCTATTGCCGTGATGGCAGAAATGGAGGCCAGGAAAAGCGCGGCGCCGGTGTAGCCCTTTAACCGGAAATGAGCGGGGCCGGGTCGGGGCGAATACAAGGGTCCTCCCTGTTGCCTGCGGCGAATGTTTGCCGTTCAACCTCGCGAATTTGCGAGCTGACTTCGTTGATTACGCCTTGAATGGCGCAGGCGTTCACTCGATCGCGGTGAAGTGGCCCTCAGCGACCGGAAATCCCGGGTAACCGGGAAGGATCTGTCAGACGGACTGGTCAGGCGGCGGGGGAGGGAGGCCGGGAGTCCCGGACGAACCTGCGCCCTCAGGTCCGGCCCACGGTGATCCTGCTGGCCGTCCATATCCGGCATTCCCGCTGCTCCCATTGGGCCCAGTCGAGATGTCGACGGAAACGACCGACCTGTCGGCCGAAGCGAAGTGACACGCCACAGGGTGGCCTTCCCCATGGTCCACCAGCGGAGGCTCTTCGACAGCGCAGATCTCCTGAGCTTTCCAGCAACGGGTCCTGAAGCGGCAGCCGCTCGGAGGATTCACCGGGCTCGGCACGTCGCCTTCGAGAACGATCCGCTTTCTCGCCCTTTCGGCACGCGGATCGGGTAGTGGAATGGCCGACAGGAGGGCTTGTGTGTACGGATGCGACGGCTTGTCGTAGATGTCGTCGCGCGTCCCGATCTCGACGATCTTCCCGAGGTACATGACCGCCACCCTGTCCGAGATATGGCGGACGACCGACAGGTCGTGAGCGATGAACAAGAAGGCGATGCCTAGACGGTCCTGCAGATCCTCGAGCAGGTTTACCACACCCGCCTGGATCGACACATCGAGGGCGGAGACCGGCTCGTCGAGCACCATGAGTTTCGGACCGAGCACGAGTGCGCGGGCGATCCCTATCCTCTGGCGCTGACCGCCGGAAAACTCGTTGGGGTACCTGTTGGCGTGGCCGGCATCGAGGCCTACCTGCGTGAGTACTTCTGCGATCGCCCGGCGGCCGTTCTGACGATCCCAAAGACCGTGGATGTGCAGTGGCTCGGCGATCGACTGGCCGACCGGCATCCTCGGATCGAGCGAGGCGTAGGGGTCCTGGAATACAACCTGAATGTTCCTCCGCATCCTGCGCAGAGGTCCCCCTTCGAGGGTGCTCAGCTCCTGACCGCCGTACTTCACCGATCCAGAGGTGGGCCGAAGGAGCTGGAGAATCGTCCGCCCGGTGGTGGACTTGCCACACCCGGATTCGCCCACGAGTCCGAGAGTCTCTCCTGCCCTTACGTCGAACGACACGCCACATACGGCGTGCACCTCGCCTACCTTGTGTCGGACGAACTTGCCGCCGCGCACCGGGAAGTGCTTTACGAGGCTGTCCACCTGAAGAAGGGGTGTTCCCCGTTCAGGGGGTGGTGCCTGAGGGGCGATGTCGACGTCTGTCGCGGTCATGGCGTGGGACCCACCGCAGTCTCGACGAGCTCAGCGTCGACGGATGTCACTTGGAATTCGGGAACGAGTTCGCCAGTGAGGACCTTGTCGGCGAAGTGACAGGCGGATTCGTGCTGACGACCCGAAGGGTCCCTAGGCCCTACCGCTCGAAGCTCCGGCTCCTCTTCATGACAGATGTCTTGGGCGATGGGGCAGCGGGCGGCAAAGGGGCAACCCTTTCTGTCTCCGAGCATGGAAGGAGGCGCTCCGGGAATCGGCCGCAGCCTCCTCTCACTTCCTTCGTCAAGCCGCGGCAACGATCCGAGCAGTCCGATCGTGTACGGCATCGCAGGCTGGTAGAAGATCTCGTCGACCGTCCCGTTCTCCACGGGTCTCCCGGCGTACATCACGAGCACCCGGTCGGCCAACCCTGCGACGACGCCGAGGTCGTGGGTGATGATCAAGAGGGCGGCATGAGTCTCGGAGAGGGCTGTCCTGAGCGCCTCGAGAACCTGTGCCTGCACAGTGACGTCGAGTGCAGTTGTCGGCTCATCGGCGAGGATGACATCGGGATCGTTCGCCATGGCGATAGCGATCACGACCCGTTGGCGCATTCCGCCCGAAAACTCGTGGGGGTAGTTGCTCACACGTTCTTCGGGGTTCGGGATGCCGACGACGCGAAGAAGCGAGATGGCTCGCTGGAGTGCCTCTTCCTTCGAAACGTCGTTGTGTGCCCTGATGGCCTCTGCGATCTGCCAGCCCACCGAGTAGACGGGGTTGAGTGAGGTCATGGGGTCCTGGAAGATCATCGCGATGCCCTTGCCGCGCACCGGCATGAGACGCTTCTCTTTAAGACCCAGTAGCTCGATGTTGTTGAAACGGACCGAGCCACTTACCTTGGCGTTCTTCGGGAGCAGCCCCATCGCGGCCATGGCGGTGACCGATTTGCCAGACCCCGACTCTCCAACGATGCCCAGAACCTCGCCGGGGGAGAGATCGGTGGTCACGCCTCTTACCGCGTGAACGGTCCCGTCTTTGGTGGGGAAGTCGACGGTGAGGTTGTCGACGTTTAGGACAGTTCCTGCCATGTCAGGCCCGGACGCGAGTCTTCTTGGGGTCGAATGCCTCGCGCAGGCCGTCTCCAATGAGGAAGACCGACATGATCAGTACGACAAGGAAGGCCGCAGGGAATGCGAACAACCACCATTGCGTGGTCGCTGAGTCCTGTGCGGCTGCGACGAGCAACCCAAGCGAGACGTCAGGAGCCTGGATCCCGAGGCCAAGGAAGGAGAGCGTCGACTCAATGACGATCGCAGCAGCGATGGTCAGAGTGGAGTTGACGATGATGGTGGATAGGGCGTTCGGCATCAGGTGCCTCACGATGATCCGTGAGTTGCTCGCCCCGAGAGCTCGTGAGGCTTCGACAAATTCGCGTTCTCGCAGGGACAAAAAGTCCGCTCTCACCAATCGGGCCATATAGGTCCACGAAAGGACTCCGATGATGATGGCGATCGTGAACCAGCTACCTGCCTGGGACGCCCAGATATTCGAAAGAACGATCAGGATCGCGAGTAGGGGGACCGTAAGGATCAAGTCCACGAAGCGCATCAAGAGACTGTCTACCCACCCTCGGAAGAATCCCGCGCAGGCTCCGATCGTCACTCCGACCACTGCGGAAAGGATGGCAACCAGAAGAGCGGTCTGGATGTCTTTCTCGATCCCCCTGAACGTTTCGGCGAAAATATCGTGGCCGATGTCGTCGGTTCCGAAAGGATGCGCCCAACTGGGACCCGTGGCGTAAGTGTTGGTGATCTGGGCCCATCCGTATTTCCAGACATGGCCCACAACCACGGCGGAGATACCCATGAGAGCGAATACGACCAAGCCGATGATGGCTAGCGGCTGACGGAAGAACCTTCCAAGGACGATTCTGGTCTGACTCTTGGTGTCGCCGGCAAGGCCGTGCTGGTCGCCGGAACCTATTCCCGTTCCCTGAGGTTGTTCTGCTTCCCGAGCGCCCGGAACCAGTAGCTCGGAAGGGTAGGTGATTGCACCATTTCCGTTCTGATAGTCCGGTTCGGTCCTGACCAGCGGTTCAGTCATATCTGATCCTCGGATCTAAGAAGGCGTAGAGGATGTCAGCGACGAGGTTGAACAGGATGATCGCGGTCGCAGTGACGAGCAGGAATGCGAGCACGATATTTATGTCCAGGCCTTCTACGCCTTGAACAAACCATTGGCCCATTCCATCCCAGGAGAAGATCGTCTCGGTGACGACCGCTCCACCGATCACCGCCGCGAAGTCGAGCGCCACGACGGTGGTGACAGGGATCAGAGCGTTACGAAGAACGTGACGGATGAGGACCCTGCGAGGAGAGATGCCCTTGGCCCTCGCAAGGCGCACATAGTCGCTGTCCAACGCATCAAGCACTGAGGCTCGTTGATAGATCGCCCATGACGGATATGAGACCAGGATCAACGTCAGCACGGGGAGAACAGTGTGCGCCGCATAGTCGGGGATGCGGCTGAGAAACGGTCCCGAGAGCAAGGGGCTCTGCTGACCGATCGTATAGAAGATCGTTTTGTTGGCGGCCTGGTTGATCGGGATCGCCACGAACTCTTTCAACAAGGTCCCGATGACGAACGTGGGGATCGACAGGAAGAGGAAGTTCGACACGTTGATCGTGTGATCCGCCGGCTTGCCCTTGCGAACAGCCGACCAGACACCAAGCGGTACGGCGACGCAGATGGCAAGGACGGTGGCCAGGATGACCATCCTCAAAGTCACATTCAGGTGCAACGTGAGCTGTTGTCCCACTGGCAGACCCGCCACTGTCGACCCGAAATTTCCGTGGATCGCATTGGAGAACCAGATCCAGTACTGGTCGACCAAAGGTCTGTTGAGGTGAAGAAGGTTCTCCCGTTGAAGGATTACGGACTTGGGGGGAGGCGGCGTCCTCTGACGGAGAAGCGACAGCGGGTTCCCCGAGAAGTGAACTAGGAGGAAGACGCCGATCGTGGCCAGGAAGAGCAGCAGGACCCCGATGGCGAGCCGCCTCAGGATGTAGGCGAGCATGGCGAGATTGTATGACCAAATGAACGCTTTTGGCAGCCCGGAACCTGTAAAAGAGGTCCCGGGCTGCCTTCCAGCGTTACGGTCTTGTTACGACGTCTTGAATCCCCACGCGTACGCGTTCCACGGAACACCAGATGAAGAGGCGTTCGGGATCACGTTCCCGTAGGTATTCGTCCAGGCGTAGAACTGGGGCTTCTGGTAAAGCGGAAGCGTGACCATGTTCTTCCACAGAAGGGCGTCAGCAGCGTTGTAGTCACTGATCTCTGTCGTGCTGTTGGACGCTTGTGCTCCGTTGAACACGTCCTTGTCGACCTGGGCGTTTGCGAAGTGGTCCCAGTTGTCGCCGCACTCGGCAGTGTTGGTGTAGGAGCAGTAGATCGACTCGTTACCCGAGAGGAACGGAGTCGAGACCCATGCGAACTCGGCGATCTGGAAGTCGCCGTTCGGGAGGTTCGTTCCAAAGAAGGTGTTGGCGTCGTAGTTCTGGATCGAAATCTTGATCCCGATCGCCTTCATCTGTGACTGGAACAGCTCCTCGGTGTCCTGACGCAGGGTGTTACCCGTCGTCGAGGAAATCTGCAGGGTCAGGTCCTGGCCGCTTTCAGGCCCGTACGTCGCGTGGAAGTAACCGTCGGACCCCATAGTGAACCCGGCACCCGTGAGCAGGCTCTTCGCCTTGGAGACGTTGACCGTCGAGTAGGCGCTGCCGTTGTTCACGTAGCCAGCCTGGTTAGGCATGAGCATGCGGTTCCCGAGCGGTTGGATGCCCGTGGAGAATTCGCCGACTGTCCTGGCGATGATCTCCTGACGGTTGGTTCCGTATGCGATTGCCTGGCGCACTGCGAGCTTTGCCAGGTACGGGTTCGCCTCGTTGAAGTCGAAGTGCTCGAACTCGAGGCCGGGGATGGTGTCCCTCTCGATTCCTGAGACCTGCTCGGCCGCCTGGACGATCGACAAGCTCACGCTCGAGGGGTTGATCAAGTTCACGTCACCGTTTTGGAGTGCCGGAACTTCCTGCGAGTCGTCGGACACAAAGGTGAATGTGATCGTGTCCAGCTTGCCCGGCGTTCCCCAGTACTTCGGGTTCCTCGTAAGAACGAGGGACGAGTTCGGGGCGTAGCTCTTGATCTCGTACCAGCTACCTGAAAGCACCTTGGTGTAGTTGTTGAAGCCGGTGTTCCAACCGGCGGTCGCCGCAATGTGCTCAGGAACGATGTTGCTGAACAGCGAACGCCAGTCGGCGAACGGAGTCGAGTAGGTGACGGTGACTGTGTCGCCGTTGCCACACGCAGCACTACCGAGAGTCGTTCCGAGTGCGACCGACTGGCATGCAGCGCCGGCAGGCGGATCGGACGCAACGACCGACTTGATCTGGTTGTAGCCGACAGTGGATGCGTCGTCGAAGGCTGCGCCGCCAACGTCTTTGTAAGACGCGTTGCCGGACTGTGCCTCGTAGTTGTAGATGAAGTCGGCGCCGTTTATCGGGGTGCCGTCCTGCCATACGGCCTGAGGGTTGATCTTGTAGACGTCAACCTGCGGGCTGGAGCTCGTCTGAGTGGCACTCGTGAGCAACTGAGTGTTCAGCACAGGCTGCAGGTCCTGGTTGATGATGAAGGCCTGAGGCCAGACAACATCAAGGATCTCCTGCAGAACGAACTCGTCCGCAGCAGAGGTGTTGATGTTGAAGCCGGCGAGGTCCTCGTCGAGGGCGAACGTCAGGTTGCCTCCCGACTTGACCCCTGAACTTGGGGCCGTAGTTCCAGTGCTTCCTGGTTTGGTCGTCGTCGTTGACGCGTTGTTACTGGAACATGCAGCAAATAGAAGCGCTGCCAAGCAAACTAAGGAACCCGTAAGAATCCCTTTTTTCAGTCTTCGCACCAGATGGACCTCCTCTGTCCGTCGCCCGGTTGGGGGCAGGGCTACCACACCCGTAAGGTTACGCGAACGTTACCGTTTGTTGAAGGTTTAGGCTGGGATTCATCTGAGAATTGAGATTTCAGAGTCATTATTCCTGGTCAGGGACCTGACATCTTCAAAATTTGATGTCAGAAATCGCTACACTCCTACCCGTGCCTCCCCCCAATTCCGACAAACAGTCGCGCGCGAGCGGATTCAAGAAGCCGGCTGCCCCATCCGGGAGCGCATCGCGAGGGGGGGCGTCTTCCAGAGGGGGAGCATCTTCACGGGGGAAAGATCCGTCTCGGTCAGGACGTCCGTCCGCCAGTCCCGGAAGTACTTCTGGGAGAGGCGGTTCACCCACGAGAGCCAGTTCACCCGCCAGAAGTAGTTCACCCGCAAGAAGCGGTACATCCGGGAGGTCACGTTCGGAGGATCGCTCGTCCGACAGACCGCATCGCAGCGGCTCGGGTATGCAACGACAGGGGCGTCCTGCCGCTAGCACCGTGAGAAAACGGAGCGATGAGTGGGGCGCAAGGCCACGGGCTTCAGCGGCAGGTGGTTCCGAAAAGCGCCCGTATCGCAAAGAGAACTCCGAATCCAGAACAAGGTCAGCGCCGAGGAGCGTAAGAGTTTCCGGTTCAGGCACAACACGATCTCGTCCGCAAGGCTCCCCGCCGGTTCGCTCCCGATCTTCTGCCGAAAGTGGGCGGGATTCGTACAAAAGGGACGCACCAGGGCGGGCGGCGCCGAATAGGGCTCCATCCACTAGGTCCGCTCCGAGCAGAGCACCGTCGGGTAGGCCGGCACCGAGTAGGTCCCCATCTAGTAGGCCCGCATCCAGTAGGTCCGCTCCGAGCAGAACACCATCCAGCAGAACACCATCCGGCAGAGCCGGAGAGGCAAAGGACGGGGTCAGAAGGGACACGCCGACAAGGGGCACGTTCAACAAGGACCGTCCCAGCCGTGCCTCTGCGTCTTCACGCGACACGCGCACAGGACAAACCGGAAACACGCGTGACCGTCAAACGTCTGGCGGCTTTCGCGACGCCACGCCGAGGCGGTCCTCGTCTGCCGTCCCGAGAGACACACGCGGTTCAGACCGCAAGTGGGGAAGCGTGGCGCGTCGAGGACTGCGTGTTCTTGACGAAGATACCCTCGAGGAGCGCGGAGGAGATCGTCCGCAAGCGAACTACTCGCGACCTTCTTCGAACGAGTCAAGGGAACGAAACGCTCGCGTACCGCAGGATGCAAGAAGAGATCGAGGATCCGGCGTTTCGACCGGCAGATCTGCATCTGGCAGGCCCTCGACGGGCAGGCCCCCGACTGACCGAGCTCGGTCCAACCGACCTCCAACCGACAGATCCTCGACCGGAAGACCTCCGACCGGAAGACCTCCGGAAGCCAGGTCCGCCACGAACAGAGCAGCCAAGCCCGCACCTAACAGACCGGTAACGAACCGAAGGGTGAGGGCTACGCCGGTCACCGCGGCACCACGAGTCCCGAAGCCTCTCTCCGAGAGGGTCTTCGCTTCTGATGTGGCGCGCACATCTCGATCCGGCGCTGAAACGGCCCCCTCTCGTAGAAAGAACAAGAGCGATGATCAAAGCGGCTTTCTGGTCACCGCGCCGACTGGCAGGACCCGAGCAACCGGGTCGCGCGAACGCGCTGATTGGGACAGCGATTCACTCGAACTCCCCACCGACGTAAAAGAAGAGTTGGCCAGGGTCGCTCCACTGTCCCGTAATCGCCGCAGCGACCGGAGTCTGGCGGAACGCCTTGCCGCCGCGGCTGCGGCGTACGACCGTGACAGGTACGGCGATGCAGCTCGGATGACCCGAGCTGTTCTGACAATGGCGCCGGGCTCGATCGCGGCACGGGAGCTCTACGGACTTGCGTGTTATCGGCAGGGCAAGTGGGAAGAAGCGATCAAGCATCTCGAGATCGTCGTCGCTTCGTCCGACGACCAAAGTCAGATCCCGGTCCTGATGGATTGCTATAGAGCACTCGGCAGGCACCGCAAGGTCGAGGATCTCTGGAACGACTTGAAGAGCGCCTCCCCGGACGCGGACGTCCTCGTCGAGGGGAGGCTCGTGCTTGCGTCCGACCGCGCACAGAACAAGGACCTGAAGGGCGCAATCGACCTTCTGGTGAAGGCGGGCGCCTCGCGGACACTTCGACATCCCGCCGAACGCCACATCCGGCAGTGGTACCTGCTTGGGGACCTGCTCGAAGCATCGGGCGACATCCCCCGAGCAAGAGAGATGTTCGAGCGTGTCGTCAGGGCCGATCCCGCGCTGGCTGATGCAGCGGATCGGCTTCAGTCCCTAGGCAGGCCAAAGAAGAGGCCGGCGCGCTCTTCAGCGGCATCACAACGCAGCTCTGCTCCGAGATCCCTCAAGCGTCCGAGCGCCTGACCAACCGGCTTTTCAACTCGGGCTCAACCGGCTTGCCGGGCTCAACGCTCGAGCCGGGCGCCGGTAGGCTCGATCGGCTGCCTACACAGCCGTGTGCATAGAGCAGCAACTGAGGATCCACGCCCAGGAACACCGGAGGCACCCACGTGACGACTGATATCGAGGCACTGCTCGGCGACGAGGCCGACAGCCTGCTGACACACGAGTGCAAGGGGGTACGGGCCGACGAACTGATTCTCCCCGGACCCGGAGTCATCGATCGGGTCTTCAGGGACACAGACAGGCCGGTACCCGTTCTGAGGAACCTCGGGACGCTGTACGGGCATGGCCGGCTCGGCGGCACGGGTTACCTGTCGATCCTTCCCGTCGACCAGGGAATAGAGCACTCGGCGGCTGCGAGCTTCGCCAAAAATCCCGCCTACTTCGATCCCGCGAACCTGTGCGAACTGGCCATCGAAGGGGACTGCTCAGCGTTCGCGACGACCCTGGGGACCCTGGGAGCTGTTGCGCGCCGGTACGCCCACAGGATCCCGTTCATCGTGAAGCTCAATCACAACGACTTCCTCCATTATCCGAACACCTACGACCAGATCATGTTCGGATCGGTCCAGCAGGCCTTTGACCTTGGTGCGGTCGGAGTGGGCGCAACCATCTACTTCAGCAGCCCTGAGAGCGACCGCCAGCTTCAAGAGGTGTCGCAAGCCTTCGCCAGAGCGCACACCCTCGGGATGTTCACCGTTCTTTGGTGCTACCTCCGGAACCCTGCTTTCAAGACCCCTGAAGCTGACTATCACCTGGCAGCCGACCTGACGGGGCAAGCGAATCATCTGGGCGTGACGATCGAAGCCGACATCATCAAGCAGAAGCAGCCGGAGAACAACGGCGGGTACAACGCTTTGAACTTCGGAAAGACCGACCCTCTCGTCTACGACCAGTTGACCACCGACCACCCGGTCGACCTCACCAGGTGGCAGGTAGTGAACTGCTACGCCGGGCGCATCGGGCTGATCAACTCGGGCGGGGAGTCCAAGGGGGCGAGTGACCTGGCGCAGGCGGTACGTACCGCAGTGATCAACAAGCGCGCCGGGGGGACCGGGCTCATCGTCGGTCGCAAGGCCTTTCAGAGGCCGATGGCAGAAGGTGTGGCCCTGATCCATGCCGTGCAGGACGTATTCCTCGATCAGAACGTCACCATCGCCTGAGATTCCCTGCTCGGAGCTTCAGGGGGTTCTGAAGGCTGAGCAGTATGCTCAGTGGGGTAGACGCAGGCACGGGGCCGTGCTCGTCCCGGCCATCCCCCAGGTCGCCGGTTTAAGTGCCGTCCCGTCGAAGGCTGCACCATCAAGCGAACCGAGGAAACCCTTGTCCACGAAAACGGACCGGCCTGAAGCCGCCGATGCGGGCGGAAACGGGACCGGCGATCCGACGTCTCAAGAAAACGGCCACGCAGATAAAAGCCCAGTTGAGGTAGCCGCGGGCACTCCGACTGCCTCCAAGCGGTCGTCGGCTTCCGAGCCGCGCGAGCTCGACCGGGCAGTGATCAGGTTCGCCGGCGACTCCGGCGACGGAATGCAGCTGACGGGGACCCGATTCACCACGGTCAGCTCGCTTTTCGGGAACGACACCGCCACCATGCCGGACTTCCCGGCTGAGATCCGTGCCCCCGCAGGGACGCTTGCAGGCGTCTCGGCGTTCCAGGTGCACATCTCGGACCACGACATCTTCACCGCGGGGGATGATCCGACGGTTCTGGTGGCCATGAACCCCGCCGCACTGAGGGCGAACGTAAACGCCGTCCCCCGTGGCGGCACGCTCATAGTCAACATCGACGCTTTCGACGAGCGCGCACTTGCCAAAGCCGGATACAAGGACAATCCGCTCACCGACGGGACGCTCGGCGGCTACACCGTTTATGAGGTCCCCATGACGACGCTCACCCTCGTGGTGGGCAAAGAAGCGGGCGTAAAGCCAAGAGAAGCAGAGCGCGCCAAAAACTTCTTCGCACTGGGCCTCGTCAGCTGGCTCTTCAGCCGTCCGACCGAAGGAACCCTCGACTGGATCGGCAAGCGCTTCGCCGGCAGTCCATCGGTGTGCGAGGTGAACACCAAGGCTTTCAAAGCGGGATACAACTTTGGCGAGACTGCGGAGCTCTTCGAGTCCGCCTACCAGGTGAGGCCGGCTGCTCTCGAGCCTGGCACTTACACGGACGTGACGGGCAACACCGCACTCGCGTGGGGTCTGATCGCCGCGGCGCAGAAGGCGGGGATCTCGCTCTTCCTCGGGTCCTACCCGATCACTCCGGCATCCGACATCCTCCACGAGCTTTCGAAGCACAAACACTTCGGCGTGAGGACTCTCCAGGCTGAAGACGAGATCGCGGGCGTCTCCGCGGCGATCGGTGCGGCATTCGGAGGCAGTCTCGGTGTCACGACGACTTCCGGTCCCGGCATCGACCTCAAGTCGGAGGCAATCGGTCTGGCCGTCAGCCTCGAGTTGCCACTGGTCATCGTCGACATCCAGCGCGGAGGACCGTCGACCGGCCTCCCCACAAAGACAGAGCAGTCCGACCTCCTGCACGCGATGTTCGGGAGGCATGGCGAAGCGCCGGTCCCGATCGTGGCGGCAAGAACACCGTCTCACTGTTTCGAAGCAGCGGTGGAAGCCGTGCGGATCGCCATCAAGTACAGGACACCGGTCTTCCTTCTTTCTGACGGGTCCCTCGCGAACGGTGCGGAGCCGTGGAAGCTCCCGGATCTGGACACGCTCCCGGAGATCGATCCAGGGTTCGCCACTGCCACCAACCACACAGAGGATGACGGCAAAGAGGTGTTCTGGCCCTACATGCGCGACTCGGAGACGCTCGCTCGTCCGTGGGCCCTTCCGGGAACACCGGGGCTCGAGCACCGCATCGGAGGCATCGAGAAGGAAGACGGCTCCGGCAACGTGTCATACGACCCGGCCAACCACGAGCGGATGGTCCGCCTTCGTGCCGGCAAGATCGCGGGGATCGTGTCCGACATCCCGCCGGTCTGGCTCGATGATCCCGACGGGCGGGGGTCTGCGCCGCTTCTGACCCTTGGATGGGGCTCCACCTACGGTGCCATTCAGGCCGCCTCGCGCCGGGTGCGGGCGAGGGGACTGAAGGTCGCACACGCACACCTCATGCACCTGAACCCGTTCCCATCGGATCTCGGGGAGATCCTCAAGGCGTATCCGATGGTGCTTGTCCCAGAGACCAACCTCGGCCAACTGGTTCGACTCGTGCGAGGGGATTTCCTCGTCGACGCAAAGTCGCTCACGAAGGTCCAGGGAGTTGTATTCCGTGCCGCTGAGATCGAGCAGGCCATGCTCACGATGTTGGAGACGCAGTCATGACCGATGTTGTCGTTCCCATAACCACCAGAAAGGACTGGACCTCTGATCAGGAGGTCCGGTGGTGCCCCGGATGCGGGGACTATTCGATTCTCGCTGCTGTCCAGATGCTGTTGCCTGATCTCGGGGTGCGACGGGAGCAAACCGTCTTCGTCTCCGGGATCGGCTGTGCGGCCCGCTTTCCGTACTACATGAACACGTACGGGATGCACTCGATCCACGGGCGTGCGCCTGCGGTCGCAACCGGCCTCGCGGTGACGCGTCCCGATCTCGATGTGTGGGTGATCACCGGCGACGGCGACTCCCTGTCTATCGGGGGCAACCACCTGATCCACGCACTCAGGCGGAACGTGAACCTGACGATCCTTCTGTTCAACAACCAGATCTACGGGCTCACCAAAGGCCAGTACTCGCCGACTTCAGAGCAGGGGAAGGTCACGAAGTCGACGCCGTTCGGCTCACTCGAGGTTCCGTTCAACCCGATCAGCCTCGCTCTCGGGGCGGAAGCGACGTTCGTTGCCCGAACCCATGACATGGATCGCAAGCACATGCAGGAAACCTTCAGGCGGGCGCACGAGCACAAGGGGGCTTCCTTCGTCGAGGTCTACCAGAACTGCAACGTGTTCAACGATGGTGCGTTCGAAGGGGTAACCGGCAAAGACGTGCGCTCCGAGATGCTCGTGCCGCTCACCCATGGTGAGCCAATTCGCTTCGGCGCCGACAATCAGCGGGGGGTAGTCGCCGATCGCGAGGGAAAGGTCCGTGTGGTCGAGGTTGAGGACGTGGGCGAAGATGCTCTGCTCACCCACGACGAAAAGCGCGAAGACCCGGGACTCGCGTTCCAGTTGTCCCGACTGTCACGCGGGCCGTACGAACCGACTCCGATCGGCGTGTTCCGTGCGGTGCAGCGTCCCGATTACGGCACTGCGATGGACCAGCAACTCGCCGAAGCTCAGCTGCGCTCGGGTCCCGGGGACCTCGATTCGCTGCTTCGTTCGGCCGGAACCTGGACGGTTTCCTGAGTCTCGACCAATCCTCGCGGGTTCTGCCCTCGAGCGATCAGTCCTCGAGGGTCCTGTAGACCATCCCCGTACGGGGCTTGGGGAAGAAATAAGTGGATTTCGGTGGCATGAGCCGTCGGGCCCGCGCCCACTCCCGGATCTGATCGACCGTAACTGGCCGGACCAGCAACGCCACGTCGGCATGTCCACTCTCGACTGCGTCGGTCGCTTCCATCCAGGTGTGGAAGTGGTTCGAAACGGCATCGGGCATCTCTTCGAGTAGCAGCGCGACGAAGCTCGAGTCGAGATCAGAGTTGGTGGTCTCGTACGCCTCCGGCCTCGGGGTCAACAACCAGATCCTGTCCTGAGCGACCATCGCCAAAGCATGCGAAGACACCACCGCCGATAGAAGCGAATCGTCCCTAGGTCCCGCATCTACGACCTCGAACCATTTGGCTGCGGCTTCGAGCAACTGCCGTCGTCCCGGAACTTTGGAGATCGCTCTGTGTATGGGTCCGACGTGCAGGCCGCCCTCTTCGAGCTCCACGATGAAGGCCATGACGAGGTCGTAAGGTCCCGCGACTCCGTCGTGCTCGGTTCGCTGCTCGTCTCTGTATCTGCGCGAGACGCTGTAACGATGGTGGCCGTCGGCGAGGACTACCGGGTTCGACGAAACCGCAAGGCTGATCGCTTCCATGGTCACCTGGTCGTTCACCACCCACAATTCGTGGAGCACTCCTGCGTCATCTGTCGCATATGAGGTGGGCTTTTCTTCGGTCTCGCTCAGGCGGCTGAGGCCGTCGGTCAACGAGAGGCCCCAGATCGGCGAAAGGTTGGCCTTGGCCGACCTGATGAGGGCGAGCCGGTCGGTCTCGTCCTTGGCGATGGTCTGCTCGTGCGGCAGGACCTCGTCACCCGGTGGCTCGATCCCGAGAGCGCCGATGACACCCGTCGTCGACTTCCCACCTTCGGGCATGGTCATCCGGTACCGGTAGAACGCTGGCTTGGAGTCCCGTACCAGCACCCCTTCAGTCCGCCAGCCCTCGAGCAGCCTCGCGGCATTCGAGTACGGATCGAGCCGAAGTGTCCGATCGGCTACCGGCAGCTCGATGTGGATGGCGTTGGCCCGGTTACGGGCTGCCAGGTCGGCACGTTCTTTGGGGCCGACCACGTCGTAAGGGGGGGCGATGAGTCGGTCGAGGTCCAAACCCGCTTCGTAGCGGAGTCCGGCAAAAGGTTCGAAGCGTGGCACTGCACTTACGTAGCACGTCGGAGGTGGGGCGTGGGGCGTGCTATTTACGTTGACGTCGACGTAAACTCTTCTTGATGAGCGATCGAGTGCCCCGGTACCTACGCCCGGTCACCAACCCGGATCGTTACAAGTGGAACGCCCTGTCGAACACGACGCTCGGAACCTTCATCGCGCTACTGAACCAGTCGATCCTGATCATCTCGTTGCCTGCGATCTTCAGGGGGATCCATCTCCAGCCCCTTGCGTCCGGGAACTTCGGCTACCTGCTGTGGCTCCTTCTCGGGTACATGGTCGTCACCGCTGTTCTTGTAGTCGCCTTCGGAAAGATCGGTGATCAGTTCGGTCGCGTACGGATGTACAACCTGGGCTTCTTCATCTTCACCATCGGATCGGTGTGTCTCGCGTTCTCACCGGTCCTCGGAAGCGGCGGGGCGTTGGTCCTGATCGCGCTGCGCCTCGTCCAAGGCATCGGTGGCGCAATGATCATGGCGAACTCGACCGCGATCCTCACCGACGCTTTCCCCGCCGACCAAAGAGGGATGGCCCTCGGCTTCAACATCGTCGCCGGCATCACTGCATCGTTTCTCGGCCTTCTCATCGGCGGCGCCTTGGCCGGTATCAACTGGCGACTTGTCTTCTTGGTGAATGTCCCCGTCGGTGTGTTCGGAACCATATGGACCTACCTGACTCTGCGCGACACGGGTAAGAGGGCGCCGGCGAAGCTCGATTTGTGGGGGAACTTCACCTTCGCCGTGGGCCTCATCCTCGTGATGATCGCACTGACGTACGGAATCCAGCCCTACGGCGCGCACACCATGGGCTGGTCAAGTCCGGTCGTGCTGGCTGAGCTCGTCGGTGGCCTTGTATTCCTCGGGTTGTGCGTCTGGATCGAGAACCACGTACCCGAGCCGATGTTCCATCTGTCGCTCTTCCGTATCCGCGCGTTCGCAGGGGCGGGCTTCTCCAGCCTCATCGCCAACATGGGTAGGGGAGGCCTTCAGTTCATGCTGATCCTGTGGCTCCAGGGGATTTGGCTGCCACTGCACGGATTCTCGTTCGAACGGACACCACTTTGGTCGGGCATCTACATGCTCCCGTTGTCCATCGGCTTTCTGGCCGCCGGGCCGTTGTCGGGGAGGCTGTCCGATCGTTACGGTCAACGCTTGTTCTCCGCCGGCGGGATGGCCGTGGCAACCCTCTCGTTCCTTGCCCTGATAGCGCTTCCGATCAACTTCACCTACATATGGTTCGCCCTGCTCACGTTCTTGAATGGAGCTGGTGTGGGCATGTTCGCCGCACCGAACACGACACAGATTATGAACGGTGTGCCCGCGGACCAGCGAGGTGTCGCGTCGGGCATGCGGGCCACCTTCATGAACGCCGGGTTCGTCCTTTCGATCGGGATCTTCTTCTCGCTGATGGTGCTCGGGCTCGCCTCACGGCTCCCCACCACACTTTCGAAAGGTCTCATCGCACAGGGCGTCTCACCGACGGTCGCACATCACGTCGCGAACCTGCCGCCTGTCGGAACACTCTTCGCGGCGTTCCTCGGCTTCAACCCTATGAAAACCCTTCTCGGGTCACAGGTCCTGTCATCTGTGGGCAAGGCCCATGCCGCGACACTCACCAGCAAAACGTTCTTCCCGAGTCTGATCTCCGGACCGTTCCATTTCGGTCTGGTGATCGCATTCTCGGCTTCGGCGGCGCTGTGCGCTACGGCTGCGATCCTGAGCTACTGGGCCGGTAACTCCTCAGGGATGACACTGACTGCTGCTGCAACAGGCGACCCGGTTTCCCCCGACGGGACAACAGACGGCGGAGCCAGCGGAAACGGAACCGACACAGACGGAACCGGCGGAGCCGAAGAGGGTGACACCGAGCTCGCCAGGCTGGGTTCTTAGATGGGGGAGGCAAGGATGGCGGAGGCGAAGGAAATGAAGAGTTCGACTGACGGACTGTTCCGCATCGGTGAGGCAGCCGAACAGGTCGGTGTCTCCTGCAGGACCCTCCGTTACTACGAGGAGCTCGAGCTCCTGGCGCCTGCCGGACATTCGGCGGGTGGCGCGCGCCGGTACACCACTGACGACATCGCGAGGCTTCTCCGCATCCGCGAGCTCCAGGAGCTGCTCGGGTTCGATCTGGGTGAGATCAAGGCCATCCTGAGGGGAGAGGACCAGCTGGCCGATCTGCGCTCCGAGTACAACTCCGGTGCTGATCTCGCCAGGCGCAAGTCCATCCTGTCTGAGGCCAGCCAGATCAACGAGAAATTGAAACAGACCGTCCGGGCGAAGCAAGGAAGGCTCGACGAGATGATGCTCGAGCTCGAGGACCGCTCCAAGCGCTACAAGGTCACGGCCAAAAAGTTGGAAAGCGAGTCAGGAGCAGGCAAGGTCACGGCATCGAAATAGGCTCTGCGCGTGAAGGCAGACAGATCGGTAGGCGCGACACCTCACTCTGCCGCTACGTCCGCCGCCGAACCTGCCGGCCAACCCGCTGCCGAACCTGCTGGTTTCACCGGCGAGGGCGAGGATCGCATCCTCACGGTTCCGAACGCCGTCACCCTCTTGCGTCTCTTAGGAATCGGCGTGTTCGTGTGGCTCCTTTTTGGTGCCGACAAGCAGACCGCAGCTGCGATCCTGCTGGCGGTCCTCGGAGCAACCGACTGGGTGGACGGCTTTGTGGCCCGGCGCTTCCATCAGGTATCGACGCTCGGAAAGATCCTGGACCCACTGGCGGATCGACTTCTCGTCGCAACCGGTGTCATCTCCATCCTCGTGCGAGGTGCGGCACCTCTTTGGTTCGGATTGGCGACCATCGGAAGGGAAGTGCTCGTCTCGGGTGCTGTCCTACTGCTCGCATCGCTCGGCGCGCAACGGATAGACGTCCTCTTCGTCGGGAAGGCCGGGACGTTCGGATTGATGTTCGCCTACCCGGCCTTCCTGCTCGGTCATGGGGCGGCGGGCTGGCAGGACCCGGTCAGGATCGTCGCGTGGATCTTCGGGATACCGGGCCTGGCCCTGGCCTGGGTTGCAGCTGCCGCATACATCCCGGTGGCGCGGCGCGCACTTCGATCAGGCAGAACCGGCCGAATACGGGTATCAGACAGGTAGCCGGCGGAACCGGAGTGGCCATGCCGGAGATGAGGGCCGGGCACCAAAGCCGCAGATGACAGGCCGATCGGAGCGCATCGCCGATGGGTTATGAACAGGGGGATAGCGTCGAAGGGGGCACCCGTTTCGAACCGTGCATGCCAGCACCCCGATGTAGCCAGGCACAGCCAAACACGCCCAGATATGCCGAGATACGCCGAGACAAACCTATGAGATCAGAATCCCGTGAAGGCTCCCCGACACCGACAGGACCCGATGAGTCAGGTGAGACTCGTCAAGTGAGGGGCGACCGATGAAGGCCGTGATCATGGCCGGTGGTGAGGGAACGCGCCTTAGGCCGCTCACCTCCAACCAGCCGAAGCCGATGCTTCCGCTCGCCAACCGCCCGATGATGGAGCACGTCGTCGCGCTTCTGAGGAGTCACGGCTTCGAAGACGTCGTGGTGACCGTGGCATTCATGGCAAACGTCATCCGCAACTACTTCGGGGACGGCTCGGAATTCGGCGTCCGGATGGCGTACGCCACCGAGGCGAACCCGTTGGGTACCGCGGGATCGATCCTGAATGCCCGGGAGCAACTCGAAGAGAGGTTCCTCGTCATATCGGGAGACGTGCTCACCGACATGGACCTGTCGGCCGCAGTGGCGGCGCACGAAGAGGCAGGTGCCCTGGCCACCATCGCTCTCAAATCGGTGGACGATCCGCTCGAGTTCGGGATCGTCATCACGGACAAGAACGGCGCCATCGAACGTTTCTTGGAAAAGCCGACCTGGGGTCAGGTCTTCAGCGACACAATCAACACCGGTATCTACGTCTTGGAACCCGAGATATTCGATTACATCCCTTCAGGACGCCCCGTCGACTTCTCGGCCGACGTTTTTCCCGACGTTCTCGCCGCCGGCAAGCCCCTGTTCGGGCACGTCACCGAGGGTTACTGGGAGGACGTCGGGACCCTCGAGGCGTACCTGAGGGCCCACCAGGACGTGATGGACGCCAAGGTGCAGGTCGACGTGGCCGGCTTCATGCTGAAGCCGGGGGTATGGCTCGGTAAGGGTGCGGAAGTGAACCCGACCGCCCGGATCGACGGGCCGGCCATCATCGGCGCCAACGCCCACGTAGGTGCCGGTACCCATCTTCGTTCCTACACGGTGCTCGGCCAGAACACCCAGATCGGCGACAACGTCGCCATCGCAAGATCGGTCGTTCACGAGAACAGCTTTCTCGGAAACGGGGTAGGCATCGACGGCACTGTCCTCGGGCGTTCGTGCGACCTTCGTCAGGGTGTGCACTGCGAAGACGGCGTCGTCCTCGGAGAGGAGTGCTTCGTCGGCGCGGGAGCCGTGATCACCTCGAACGTGAAGGTGTACCCGTTCAAGACCGTTGAAGCGGGCGCCACCGTCAACACCTCGATCGTGTGGGAGTCCCGCGGTGCGCGGTCGTTGTTCGGCCGCACGGGGGTGACCGGTCTCGCGAACGTCGACATAACCCCCGAGCTCGTCATGCGCCTGTCACGGGCGTGGGCGGGAACGCTTGAAAAAGGTTCGACGGTAACCACCTCACGAGACACCTCACGCGCAGCCAGGATGCTCAAGCGCGCAGTAATGATCGGATGCAACGCGGCGGGCGTGAACGTGGACGACCTCGAAGCTGCCACTGTGCCGGTCACCCGTCAGCAGGTTCGTTCCTCCCCGTCCATCGGCGGGGTAACGGTCAGGCTTGCATCGGAGGACTCCCAGTCGGTCGTTATCCGCTTTTTCAACAAGGGAGGCCTCGACGTGGACGAGGTCACCCAAAGGCGTATCGAACGCCTCTACCACCGTGAGGACTTCAGGCGGACCCTGGCCGCCGAGATCGGCGAGATCGGTTTCCCCGGTCGGGCGCTCGAGCACTACACCTCCGCGCTGGTCGATTCGATCGACGCCGGCCCGGTGGGCACGGACGCGATCTCGAGCGCGGGGTTCAAACTTGTTCTCGACTACTCGTTCGGAACGACGAGCTTTGTGATGCCGAACGTTCTGGCGAAGCTCGGGGCCGAGGTTCTGGTGGTCAACCCCTACGCATCGACCTCGGCGGTCATGGGGATAGATCGCACAAGCTCCGCCAAGCACGTCGCCGATCTGGTCACCGCATCGGGCGCCCACATGGGGGCTGTCTTCGACCCCGGAGGCGAGTTGCTCACGCTGGTCGACGACGAGGGGCGTGTCCTGACAGACGACGAAGCCCTGCTCGTGCTTCTCGCCCTTGTCGCCCAGTCCGCCGGTCCCGGAGCCCGGGTGTGCCTTCCGGTCGCTGTGCCCATGGTCGTGGAAGAGCTGTGCCGGGAGCAGGGGATCGAGATCGTGTGGACGAAGCTGTCGCCGGCTCATCTGATGGAGGCGTCGACCACTCCCGGCGTGGTGTTCGGTGCCAGCCAGAACGGCGGATTCATCTTCCCCACGTTCCTGCCCGCATTCGATGCGGTCGCGGCGCTCGTGCACCTCCTGGGTTTGCTGGTCAAATCCGGAGACCGCCTTTCGAAGCTGACTTCCGACCTGCCGCAGATCAACATCGTCCACCAATCGGTGGTGACCCCGTGGGACCAGAAGGGCGCCATCATGCGCACCCTTGTCGAACGGTCCTCGCGGCGCGATCTGATCCTGGTGGACGGTGTCAAGCTTCCGGACGAGGACGGTTGGGTACTCGTACTTCCTGATCCCGAGGAACCGCTCACCCACATATGGGCCGAAGCGCGGACCGAGTCAGGTGCATCACAGAAGGTCCTTGAGCAGGCAGCACGGATTCGCCAGATGATGCGCTGACATGGCTGATATGTGCGCGTAACAAAAGCATTTGCGGAAGCTCTGGTCTGAAGTTCGAGCTTTCCGGTAGGGTGCCGAACCGTGCTTTTCCCTGAAGACCTCTCATATTCGCGAGACCACGAGTGGGCCAAGCTCCTTCCTGACGGGCGGGTGCGTGTGGGTATCACCGATTACGCCCAGGACAATCTCGGCGACGTCGTGTTCATCCAACTGCCAACCGAGGGGGTGGACCTGTCAGCGGGTGACGCGCTCGGCGAGGTGGAGTCGACCAAGTCCGTTTCCGAGATCTTCTCCCCGCTGTCCGGTGTGGTCGTCGCCGTCAACTCCTCTCTGTCTGAGGCCCCCGAGCAGTTGAACGACGATCCCTACGGCAACGGCTGGATCTGTGAGATTCAGCCCGGCGCCGACGGGGCGCTCGCCGGTCTCATGAGCGCAGGCGAGTACCGCGCCCTCATAGAAGAGTCATAGAACAGCCACGAAAGAGCAATGAGATCCCCTGTCGAGGCAGAGCAATGCCTCTGGAATTCCAAGCATTCCGGGTCGATGGCGTTGAGTCCCGGGCCAGCCACGAAGGGGGACGGGCTAGCGTGGTTGGCGTGTTCTGCAACAACTGTGGACATCGCAACCCGCCCGACGCCAACTTCTGCTCGTCGTGCGGCGTGGTGCTGACGACATCGGGCTCCGATGCCACCATCACTCTCCATCCGGTCGATGCCACGGGGGACATCGGAGAGGAGGAGGTGACGGTCACCCTTCCCGACAGAGCGGAAGGTTCGGGTCTGCTCGTCGTGGAGCGCGGTCCGAACGCGGGCACGAGATTCGTCCTCGATTCAGATGTGACCCGCGTGGGCAGGCATCCCGAGAGCGACATCTTCCTCGACGACATCACCGTGTCGCGCAGACACGCGGAATTCCATAAGGGAGAGTCGGGCGACGAGGTCCGCGATGTGGGGAGTTTGAACGGCACGTATGTGAATCGTGAGCGCATAGAACAGGCAGCGTTGAAGAGCGGCGACGTCGTACAGATCGGCAAGTTCAAGCTCGTATATCTGCCTGCGGCCGAGGAGTGATCTGGGAAAAGGGCACCGATGCGATCCTTGGTGCTGAAGCGGTGAGGGCAAAAGCAGTGAGCACGACGACGGTGAGAATGGGGAGGGAATCCGTGTTGCCGACGGCGCTGCCGGTGTCTGCGCCGTGACGACCGGACGCTCTTACCTGTCGATCGGAGACGTCCTGACCCTTCTTCGTCAGGAGTTCGACGACATCACGATCTCGAAGATCAGGTTCCTGGAAAGCCAGGGACTGGTCAATCCGGAGCGCACGCCTTCCGGCTACCGCAAGTTCTATGAGCACGACGTCGAGCGCCTGCGTTGGGTTCTGCGTCAGCAGCGGGAGAACTTCCTCCCCCTCAAGGTCATCAAGGGTCGCCTCGAAGACGAGGGTTCGGCGACGGCCACGGCGATCGCCCCGGAATCCGCGACCGAAACCGGGACCAAGGTGCGGGGCGCCCACGCCAAACGCGAGGACGCGGATGCCTCGGGCCTGGCCGGCACAGACTCCGCCGAGAACGGTCATGGCAGCCACAAGCGGGAGGAAGTAGAGCAGCAGGCGGTCCGAAACGGCGCGCACGCCGCTCGCAGCCCGCGGGCGGCAAATGTCTCCGGACCCTCCAGACCGGGTGTGCTCGCCGGTCCCTCGGGCGTCCCCACCGCGGAGCCGGCCCCCACCAGCGCAAGAACCCACTCGGCCGGAGCCGACAGGCCCGTCATTCACTCTGTCCCTACAAAAGCGAACGAGCCGAGACCGCTGCGTCCGTTGGCCGAACCCCGGACCGTCACGACAGGCGATGGGAGCGCACCGACCAAATCCCTGGCCTCCGAAGAGGTGGCTCGGGTCATCCCCCAAAGGGCCGCGGTCCAACGTGGAGGCGCACTCGCCGGCGCTTCGGAGCGGGAGCCGGACACCAGGGTCCCCGAAACTGCGGATCCCGATACCACGGATACCGAAATCATGGATCCCGGCACCATGGATACCGGCAGCTCCCCGGTCACGCGGCACCAGCCCGGCGCCAGAGGGATCCGTCACGACACGCACGACACCGATGCGGTCGACCCCAGGGACACCAGGCTGACCGCCGCCGAGGTGGCATCGGCCACGGGTCTCACCGAGTCACAGGTGGCCGAGCTCGACTCCTACGGGATCCTCAAAGGCAAGCCGGTCGGCGGGGTGGCCCACTACGACGAGCTCGAGCTGGCCCTGGCCCGGTTGGCGGCAGGGTTCGCCCAGTTCGGCATCGAGCCCAGGCACCTACGGCTCTACAAGCACGCTTCTGAGCGCGAAAGCGGATTCGTCGAGCAGCTGGTGCTGCCGCTTTTGAAGCAGCGAAACCCCGATGCCAGAAGACGGGCCGCCGAGATGGTCTCCGAGCTGACCGAACTCGGCCAGGGCATGAGGGCGGCCTTGGTGCGGCGCAGTCTCCAGGATCTGCTCGGGGGGTGACTCCTCTGGCCCGGGTGGTGCACACCCGGGGTCAGGTGGACGCGGCGGTGAAACGCCTCGGCAGGGAGCTCGCAGCTGCATTCCCCTCGGGAGCCCTACTGGTGGCGGTACAAAAAGGTGGGATCCTCGTACTGGCCGATCTGATCCGCCGCATCGATGCACCGCTGGCCGTCGACTTCGTGGCCGTGACCGACTACGAGGGAGGAAGCGGCAGGGCACAGATCGTCCTCGATTTGGGCAGCGACATCTTCAATCGTGACGTTGTGCTGGTGGAGGACATCGTTGATACCGGGTTGACGTGCTCGTATGTGCTCGAGACTCTCCGTCAGAGACGGCCGCGGAGCTTGTCGGTGTGCACATTGTT
>JBAPRR010000366.1:0-2491 GCA_049281195.1 Acidimicrobiales bacterium | reverse complement strand
GCTAAGACTCGGATAGATGGCGCTCGTGATTAGGCGCTCGCGCAATCGGAAGAACCGAAATGTCCCCCACGGATCCGTGTCTCGTCGAGCCTTAGTCGGTTACTTGAGGCCGAGGGGACGAGGGCTGCTCGTTCGAGGCCGGGTCCGAAGACGCTTTCTGGGTGTGACCAGCAGAGCGTGTCGGATGAGACTTCCGCCGCTCCAAGATGCACTGGGAGTACCATTCCGAAGCCTCGACCTCCCCTCGAATAGTTGAATAGCGGTGAGGTCCACGACCCGATGCCGACTCCGCCACCAACCGACCCGGACGTGAGCGAACAAGCAGTGGCGAGCAACACTGACCGAGCCCGAACCTGGATCTGGCCGTTCGCCCTGTTCGCAATCGTCTTCGCGGTCGACGAGGCGTCTCCTAATGGCATGGAATCAGACTCGATTCGCGCCATTCCTGACGCCGTGTCGATGGTCCTGTACCACACGATCAATCTGGATCACTTCCGGGGCCACCTCGTTGAGCCGCAAGCCGCACTGATTACTTCGCACGGCCACCTGTATCCCCTCTATCCCTGGGTGACTTCACTTTTCGCCGTCCCTTGGGTCTTCGGTGACCTGGTGCTCCACAAGATCGGGATCGGCTCAGGACCGCTCGCGTTGCTCAGCAACACGAACAACTGGGAGATGCAGGCATTTTCGATGGCGGTCGTGGTGGCAGCGACGAGCGTCGTCATTTATTTCACCGCGATGCGGGTCCTGACTCTCGACACGAACCGGCGTCGTCGTTGGGCGTTCGGCGTGGCATTGGTATTTGCGTTCGCCACCCCAGCGTGGTCCACAGCTAGCCGCTCCATGTGGCAGCACGGACCATCGATGCTGTGCCTCGCGGTGGCTCTGCTCTGCGCTTTGCGCGCTCGAGAGGGGTTACGCGGCTTCACCGGGATGGGAGTAGCGCTTGGTCTGGCGTATACCGTGCGGCCCACTGATGCTCTGCCGGTGATCATCCTGGGTCTGTGGGTCCTCGGTTGCCACAGGCGGTACTTCTTACAGGTGGTTGGAGGCGCCCTCATCCCCCTGATCATCTTCGCGGTGGTCAATCTGTCGGCATATCACCAGATACTGCCGCCGTACTTCTCGCAAGGTCAGAACTTCGCCCTCACGTCCACTTTCTTTGACGCCTTCGGTGCCGATCTCGTTAGTCCCGCTCGAGGCTTGCTGGTTTTCGTCCCACTCGTCGCGCTATCAGTGGCAGGAGTCGTGCTCCTTCGTCGGTCGCGCTCCCTCTCGCCATTCTGGATTGCGGTCGCGATCGTCCCTGTGGCCCTGCTTCTTTTGCTTTCCGCATTCAAGGTCTGGTGGGCCGGAGATTCCTACGGTCCGCGACTGTTCACCGACATCATGCCGTTCTTTGTCCTACTCGCCTTACCGGCTGTGGATCACATCGCTCAGCATCGTTTCTCGCGCCAGAACTTGGTGGTTGGTTTGGTTTCCATCTGCCTGGTCTGGTCGCTCTTTGTGGAAGTCCAAGGCGCGACTCTGCGCTCGTCGTGGTGCTGGAACGCGGAACCGGTGAACATCGACGCCCAGCCGAACAATGCATGGAACTGGGCTGATCCTCAGTTCCTACGCGGTGTACGGGTCCTCATATGGGGTCCGGATCGAAGCAGCGAGATTGCGCGAGCGGGTGTGATCACGATCGGCTGCCCACTTGAACCCGTGAGACCCTGAGCACCCCTGGGCAAAACGATTCATCGAAGTGGAAGCAATGCCCGGTTATCAGGTGAACGGCTTTTGGGAAATTTTGGATGGAAAGAGGACATCGAAATCTTGACAAGAGCGACAGGGTTCTTCGTCTTTATGTAGCCATCCTTGGGTGTACGGCGGGTTGGCTCGTTTCTTCGTTGCACAGCAGTTGGTCGTGGCCAGTCCTTGTCATGCCACCCGCCGGATGCGCGACCGTTCGAGTGAGGTGACTTGATAGGAGTCTGGCCACGACCTTGTCCCCCAGCCTTAAGAGGCCACATTGTTGCCAGATGCATGGGACCGATTTGAGGTGGCGGTCTTTGGGGCGGTCAGGAGTAGAGCAAAAACGTCTAGTCCGACGATCGAGTCTTCGTTCTCTTCACTTGAGCATCATGCACAACGGACGCGGCAGTCCGGTCACCGGCTCGGCCAAGCAGGGCGGTCACGGACGCCCCGGGCGAGACCAGTTCGCACTCGACACCCTCGGCGCGGATTCGCTCGGCCAAGCTTGCGAGCCCGTCGCCAATGATCGTGCAGCGCTGCACCCCGCCCCGGGCGAGTAGCCGAAGATCGGCGGTGTGGACCCACCGGGCCGGCCCGGTGCGACGACCGCTCCGTGCCCGGCACCTATGACGGCGAGCGCATCGTCGACCGAGGCGACCACGATCACCTCTCGGCTGGTGGCCGCCGCGGCCTCGTTGAGCATCCCGCCCGGCAGACCGGCCGCCCCCTGGGGCTCGACCGAAGCGGTGGCCAG
>JBAPRR010000365.1:0-8314 GCA_049281195.1 Acidimicrobiales bacterium | reverse complement strand
CATAGAGAGGGGGTGCGCGGGGAACCCCCTGACCACCGGATACAACGCCATGATCGCGGCCGGCTTTACGCCCGCGGGCGACGACCATGACGGACCGGCGTACGTGTGCAGGATCGACGATGACCCTCCGCCCAGCCAGGAGTCCTGCGTCGACACTCCCCCTATCGATGCGTCATGGTCCTACTGGCACGCCGACGCCGGGCAGAACACATGGATGTACAGCTCTACCGGAGCGATGGGCTACGAACCCCCGCCGGGGAGCGTAGATGCATGGATTTTCGGCGTGTCGGATCCGGACGTCCAGCCTCCCTTCTCCCCCGCTTCAGTCCGTGCGAACAACCCCGGCCCTCCGGTCACCACAACCACTACGACCTCGCCCGATCCCACATCCGACACCACGACCAGCACATCGATACGTCGAACGACATCTACAACATCGCAAAGACGCACTGCTACGACCACCACACCAAAGCAGGAAGCGCCCACATCGATTGCTGCGTCCATCTCGACCTCGACCACAGAGGCTCGCGGTGGCGCAACCACCGGGTCAACTGCCACGAGCAAGCCATCCTCGGCCAGCACCACGACACCGGGATCTTCCGGTACGGCTCATGGATCAACCACCAAGATTGTGAACGTCTCGGCCGTGCCGGCACCAGCGGCAACCTCGGCAGGGTCGGACTTACCGTTTCTCATAGGTGTGGTTGTGGTCGTGTGCCTGGCCGGAGCGGGGGGTTTCGCGGCGTGGCGACGAAAACGCGCTGAGGCAGGCTGAAAGCAACCGATGATCCCCGGCCGGCAAGCGCGGAGAACCCGCATGCTCCCGCGGGGGCTTCATCCTGTGGCGTGGTGGATATGGGCTCTGGGTCTGGCCGTGACGGTGAGTCGCACCACAAACCCCGTACTCCTCGTTTTGGTGCTCGGTGTGCTGGCATTCGTCGTGACTCAACGGCGAAGCGAAGCGCCCTGGGCCCGAGCGTTCAAGTACTACCTGGTGATCGCATTCGTAGTGATTGCCATACGGATCGCCTTCCGGACCATCTTCGGCGGCGACATCGACGCGAACACCATGCACGTGCTGTTCACGCTTCCCCATGTTCCGCTACCGAAGTGGGTGGCGGGAATTCAGTTGGGGGGTCCGGTGACACTCGAAGGGACGCTCGGAGCGCTTTACGACGGTCTGCAACTCGGAACTCTCCTCTGCTGCATCGGCGCAGCAAACAGTCTGGCCAATCCCAAGCGCGCACTGCGGGTGCTTCCGGGTGCCCTGTACGAGCTGGGCGTGGCAGTGGTCATCGCGATCAGCTTCGCTCCCCAGTTGGTCGAGAGCGTCCAACGGGTCCGCAAGGCGCGAGCCCTACGAGGTGGCGTCAGCCGCGGGTTGCGTTCTGTTCGTAGTATCGCAATCCCGGTCTTGGAAGACGCCTTGGAGCGTTCGTTGCTGCTTGCCGCATCGATGGATTCACGAGGTTACGGACGCACCGCAGGTGCAACTCATAAGACCAGGAAGATCACGGGGGCGCTCATCATCGGAGGCATGTGTGGGCTCTGCCTCGGCACATATGCACTACTCGACGGCTCGCTCGAAGGGACCGTCGGAATTCCGGCGTTCGTGGTAGGGGCAGTCCTGTGCTTCTGCGGCCTGGTCCTCGGGGGCAGGCGGGTGCACCGAACCCAGTACCGGCCAGATCCGTGGCTGGCTGCGGAGTGGATCGTGACGATCTCCGGAATCTTCCCGGCAGTCATCGTGTTGGCGGGAATCGGATTTTCGCTGGCGAGCCTGAACCCATCGACTCAGCCGGTTGTGTGGCCGTCACTCCCACTGTTGCCGGCAATAGCAATCCTCTTCTCCGCCGTAGCGGGGATAGCGACCCCACCACCCGCGCTTTCTCCTCGAGCAAAACCGGCGGACGTGAAAAGACCCGCCACCGCGTCCATTTCCTACGCGCGCAGTGATAAGTCGTCCACCCAAGTGGAGCTACCGGCGTGATCAGGTTCGAAAACGTCACGATCACGTATCCCGAAGCAAGCGGCCCGGTACTGCGCGGGGTGACGCTTCAGGTGGTCGAGGGCGAACTTGCTCTTGTGGTCGGGCAAACCGGCGTAGGCAAGTCCACATTGCTCGGTGCGGTCAACGGCCTGGTACCGCATTTCACCGGGGGGACCCTGGCCGGACGAGTCCTGGTCGACGGTAGGGATACCCGGACCCATCCTCCTCGGGAGCTTGCCGACGTGGTGGGGGTGGTCGGCCAGGATCCCCTGGCCGGGTTCGTGACCGACACAGTGGAAGAGGAGCTTGCATACGGCATGGAGCAGCTGGGCCTGCCCGCAGGAGTGATGCGCAAGCGGGTCGAGGAGACTCTCGACCTGCTCGGCATCGCGGGGCTTCGCCACCGCGCCCTCCATCAATTGTCCGGCGGGGAGCAACAGAGGGTGGCGATCGGCTCGGTGCTCACCGCTCACCCCAAGGTGTTGGTACTGGACGAACCGACTTCGGCACTCGACCCGACCGCCGCTGAAGAAGTCCTCGCCGCCATCACCAGACTCGTGCACGACCTGGGGGTGACCGTGCTCGTGGCGGAGCACCGGCTCGAGCGCGTAGTTCAGTACGCGGACAGGATCATCGAGGTGGGGACGGATGGAATTGTCTCCAGCGGCGATCCCGCTCTAATGCTGCGGACAAGTCTGGTGGCACCGCCGGTGGTGGAGCTGGGCCGTCTGGAGAGGTGGGATCCCCTTCCTCTGTCGGTGCGTGACGCCCGGCGAAGCGCGGCATCACTCAGAGATCGTCTCGGGTCGGGTCCCGCCCCAGTGCCCCGCCGTGCTGCCCTTAAGAGCGACTCTCCTCGAGCCCTTCGGGCATTCGACATTGTGGTGCTCTACGGGACGGTTGTCGCGGTGAGGGGGATGGATCTGGACCTCGAACCGGGACAGGTCACCGCGCTGATGGGCCGCAACGGCTCGGGAAAGTCGTCCCTCCTGTGGGCGCTGCAGGGGTCCGGGCCGCGCCAGGCGGGCACGGTCGAGGTCGACGGGCATGATCCGTCGAGCATGGCGCCTTCGCACGCACGCCGGCTCGTGACATTGGTTCCTCAGACCGCGGCTGATCTCGTCTACCACGACTCGGTGTCGGCGGAGTGTGCTCAAGCCGACAAGGAGGCGGGAGGCGCCTCGCACACGAGCGCCCGCAGCCTTCTCGACCTTCTGGCACCGGGAATTCCCGGCGACGCGAACCCGCGGGACCTGTCAGAGGGTCAGCGACTGGCCCTCGTCCTGGCTATTCAACTGTCGGCCGAACCCCAGGTCGTTCTGTTGGACGAACCCACCAGGGGCCTTGACTACGGGGCCAAGCGCGCCCTCATCGAGATCGTCGACCGGATGGCCGCAGAGGGTCGGTCGGTCGTAATCGCTACGCACGACGTCGAGTTCGTCGCCGGCGCCGCGGATCGCGTGGTGGTGCTGGCCGAGGGCGAGATAGTGGCCGACGGTCCCACGGCGGAGGTCATCGGGGCGTCTCCCTCTTTCGCCCCTCAAGTAGCGAAGGTTCTGGCGCCACTTGAATACCTGACCGTGGCCCAGGTCCGCTTGGCCGTAGGAGCGGCGGGATGATCAGCACCAGACCGGTGGCGATCAGGATCGGTGTCCGCTCGCGTTGGGTCATCGCACTGGCTTCCTTCATAGGTTTCGTCGCCTTCTGCTGGCCCTTCGTGGTCGCCCCGGGAACGTTCGGCGACACGGCCATGGCGCCGTTGATGTTCGGCGCCCTTTTGATTCTGGTTCTCGCCGTGGTCTTCGCCGGGGTGGCCGACCACGGGCTCGATGCCAAAGCAATCGCAATGCTCGGTGTTCTTTCCGCGGTGGGAGCAGCGCTTCGACCCCTCGGTGCAGGAACCGCCGGAATAGAGACCGTGTTCTTCACGCTTGTGATCGCCGGACGGGTCTTCGGTCCGGGGTTCGGCTTCGCTCTCGGGTGTACGACGCTGTTCACATCGTCTCTGATAACGGGTGGCGTTGGGCCGTGGATGCCTTACCAGATGTTCGGATGCGCCTGGGTGGGACTGTTCGCTGGTCTTCTGCCACAGGTCAGGGGTCGTATCGAAATATTGATGCTGGCTGCATACGGAGCGCTATCGGCGTACTGCTTCGGATTCATGCTCAATCTTTCCTTCTGGCCGTTTGCGGTGGACCCTCACAGCACCGTCTCCTACCTCCCCGGAGCAGCGTTCGCCGTGAATGCACAGCGCTACCTGGTCTACGACGCAACCACGTCGCTCGGGTGGGACACGGGTAGGGCAATAACGAATGTGGTCTGCATCCTCCTTGTAGGCCCGGCCATGCTGGCGGCCTTTCGAAGGGCGGCTCGACGTGCTGCGTTCGAAGCGCCTGTCGAGTTCGCAGATGGTCCACTGATGGAGTCGCGATAGATGATTGAACCCGCGGTGGGGATGAAACGGCCTCAGGGTCTCAACCTGAAGCAGGCCGCAGCGCAACTGGGCGTTCACTACATGACGGCCTATCGCTACATACGCACAGGCCGGCTCGCGGCACGGAAGGTCAACTCCGGGTGGGTGATAGACCAGGTCGAACTGCAACGTTTTGCCGGCGACCCGAAGAACATCGAGTTGGAGGGGCACGGGTCATCGTCTGGGGACCAATGGCTAGAGCGTCTCAGAAGCACCTTGGTCATCGGCGACGAGGCGGCAGCGTGGCGGGTCATCGAACAAGCGCTCTCAGCCGGGCACAGCCCGACGCAGTGCTATCTCGATCTGATCGTCGGCGCGCTCAACGAGATAAGCGACCGGTCACAACAACCCCGCCAGCCCGTGGCGAGCGAGTATCTGGCAACGGCAACGGCCACCAGGCTGGTGGCTCGACTGGGAGCGCGCTTTCGACGCCCCGGGCGAAGCCGGGGAACCATCGTCTTCGGAGCGCCCCGTGGGGAGCACCACGTTCTCGCTATCTCGGTGGTGGCGGATCTGGTTCGCCTCGGCGGATTCACCTGCCTGGAGCTCGGCGCCGATGTTCCCGCTGAAGCCTTTGCCGGAGCAGCCCGAGACGCCTACAGACTTGTGGCGGTGGGTATCGGGGTGACCACTGCGACGAACCTCGCCGTGGTTAAAGCCACCATCGACGCGGTTCACGCAGTCGACGCGGGGGTTCCGGTCGTGTTGGGTGGACAGGCCGCCGGGGATCCTCTCGTTGCCGCCAGTATCGGCGCCAATGCGTGGGCCACTGACGGGCTCCACGCCATTGAGGTCTTCAACGACCTGGCGGTGAAGCGAAAGGTTCTGTGGCTGGAACTCGATCGAGCAATGGAAGCTTCCTAGTTCTCGATCGGAACGCTCCAGATCAGTCGGGTTCCTCCGCCGGACGCTGGCGCCACCTCAAAAGTTCCACCCAGCTTCTCCGCGCGGCTCTGGAGGTTGCTGAGTCCCCGGCCCAACAACACGACGGCCGGATCGAAGCCGACGCCGTTGTCCAGAATCTCGAGCACAACTGATTCACCGGCGAGAACAGAGACTGTGTAACTGGAGGCGCCGGCATGCCGGGAGGCGTTGGCGAGTCCTTCGCGAAGAGCTGCCAATAGCTGATCCGCCACAGCCTGTGGGACGAGCGTGTCAATCGGTCCTTCGAAGATGACAGTGGGACGATCTGTCAACGTCGGGGCCATTTCGTCGACAACGGCAAGGACCGCTTGACGTACCCCGTTCGAGGATGCGCCGTCACCGAGCTCGAAGATCGCGGTTCGGATCTCGGTGATCGTGGCGTCGAGGTCCTCCACCGCCCGCTCGACCTTCGCGGCCATCTTCGTCTCATCGGGCACGCGGATGGCCCCCTGCAGGTTCATACCCACCGCAAATATGCGCTGGATGACTCTGTCATGGAGGTCCCGCGCAATGCGATCGCGTTCGTCCAGAACCGACAGGACGAGCACCTGGTCATGCAGCCGGGTGTTCTCGATCGCAACGCCGGCCGCTAGAGCCAGGGCTTCAGCGAGAGCTTCGTCCTGATCAGAGAATTCCGCGGACCCGATCTTGTCCGTCAAGTAGAGATTCCCGTACACAGCGTCGCGGACTCGAACGGGAACTCCGAGGAACGACTTCATCGGAGGATGATGTTCGGGGAACCCAAATCTCTTGACGTGCGTCGAGAGATCAGCGATGCGAACCGCAACGGGTTCGGTTATGACCAGTCCGAGCACTCCTCGGCCGGTCGGACGAGTTCCGATGGCTCTCTCTTCGGCTTCAGAAAGACCGACCGTCAAGAACTGTTCCAGGTGCTGCCTTTCGCTATCGAGTACCCCTAGAGCGCCATAGCGGGCCCCTACCAGGGCGCAAGCCTCGCGTACCAGATGGTCGAGCAGATCGGGCAATCCGATGTCCCCGGCGATCATCAGCACCGCTGCAACAAGCCGTTGGAGCTTTTCCGGGTCGTCGACCCTGTTGTAAGGCACGTCCGATCGTATCGAGCAGAGGCCGAGCATCCGCACCCGGATTCGAGGTCCCGGATCCCCGGTCACTGGCACAATGGGGAAATGCCGATACGGGTGTTCCTGCTCGACGATCACGAGCTCGTGAGAGAGGGAATCCGAAGCCTCCTCGAAAGCGACGACGGGATCGAGGTTGTCGGAGAGGCGGGAACCGCAGATGAAGCCATCCACCGGATTCCGCTCTGCAAACCGGACGTCGCGATCTTGGACGTGAGGTTAGAGGGAGGAAGCGGCATCGAGGTCTGCCGCGAAGCACGATCTGCGGTGCCCGATCTGGCCTGTTTGATGCTAACGAGCTACGCCGATGACGAGGCTCTTTACGCGTCGGTGATGGCCGGAGCTGCCGGTTACGTCCTCAAGCAGATCAAGTCCCGAGACCTGATCGATGACATAAAGAGGGTGGCCGCAGGTGAGTCGCTTCTGGATCCGAAAGCAGTGGCAAAGGTTGTTCAGCGCATCTCCAATCCACCGAAGGGCAATCCAGAGCTGGCCGCGCTCAGTCCGCAGGAAAGCCGGATCCTGGATCTGATAGCCGAAGGCAAGACGAATCGACAGATCGCCGAAGCGATGTTCCTGTCCGAACACACGGTTAAGAACTACGTGACAGGAATGCTCAAGAAGATGAAGATGACCAGCCGGACTGAAGCGGCGATCTTCGCCACGAAGGCGCGTGGGGGTCAACGCCCAGAGGCGTAGGTCACTCCTCGTGGGTTTCGGAAGTGGACAGGTCCACGCCCGCGAGGGTCAATTCCAACTCGAGCCGGGCTCTGGCCTCGTGGGGGTACATGAAGTCTGACGACTCCACGTAAATGCCGCATTCTTCGCATAGCCGGATCAGGGCTCGGTCATAGGCGATCTCAACGGCCAACAGTCCGAAACTCGACCCCCCGTCATAGACACCCGGATTGAGCATCACGTCCCGGCACGAGCGGACGTGGGAGATCAGCGCACCACGGCTCATCTCGTTTGCCCAATCGTCGAGCGCCGTGCTCAGGAGTTCCACGTACATGCTCATAGTTCCATTGTGAGCGACCGGCCGTGCACCCCAATAGGGACCTTCTTCCCTATGTGACGGGACCTTTTCGCCGGAGACTTCACCTCTTCCTTTGCGCAAGATGTCAGTGGATCCTCGCAAGGAGGGACCATCTAGCTGGGAGAGAAACCATGAACCGCAGAGTTTTCGACAAACTGGCCAGCATCGGAGGCGCACTGTTGGTCGTCGTGCTGCTCGTCGCTGGAGCATTGCTGCTCGTGGGAACGAATTTCGCAAACTCCAACGTCCACAACCAGCTGGCCCAGCAGGACATCACGTTTCCCTCTGCGGCAGCTTTCGCTCATCCGAAGATCGGAACCGAGATAACGCCTTCGATGGTCGGTACCGTGTCGAAGTACGCCGGCCAGGAGCTCACGACCGGCCAACAGGCCGAGGTGTACGCCAACGACTTCATTGCGGTCCATCTTCAGGAAATCGGTGGCGGGAAGACCTACGCCCAACTGAGTGCGGCTGCGATGTCCCTTCCGAAGGGTTCGACTGCTTATGTCGCGGCAGAGGCGCAGGTGCAGACCGTCTTCCAGGGCACCACGCTACGGGGACTGCTCCTCGAGGCTTACGGGTTCTCCGTCATGGGTGAGATTGCCTGGTGGGGTGCGTTGGGATCCTTCTTGTTGGCCGGTTTGATGGCAGTTCTGATTCTCTTCGGGATCATGCACGCCAGGCGCACCGACAATGCCGAAGAGATGTTCGCCCCGCGGACTCACAAGTCAGCCGTGGTCCTGGCGTCCTGACTCTTTGCATTCCTTCGAACACAGCACGACGTCAGCCGG
>JBAPRR010000364.1:0-6051 GCA_049281195.1 Acidimicrobiales bacterium | reverse complement strand
CGGTAACGACGAAGGTGCTTTTTGTTTTCTGGGTCACACCTAAAGCTTGAAGCACCTTCGTCTTTGATCAGGTGATCCTCGCAAAGCTCGAGCCAGGCCGGACTCCCCACTGAGATCCGAAGAGCCGCATAAGGCACGGCTGAGTAGGTCCCGATAAAAAGCCCCGAGAAACGGCAATTCCGCACACTCGTCCGAACGCGAAACGCTGGCCAGGCGCCTGTGCCCTATGCACGAGAGGCGCCGACCAGCGTTCCAATGGTGGCGGGGGGAGGATTTGAACCTCCGACCTTCGGGTTATGAGCCCGACGAGCTACCAGACTGCTCCACCCCGCGGCGAAGAACGGATACGGTACCACTCCTACGCGCTTTGGCAACCTCCGTGGCCATGATCCTCAGGTTGGCGAGGGTTCCGCGGGTCATCGACGACGGATTCCTAGTGCGAAGATGCAGGCATTGCGCTGAACGACGACGACGTGATGGGGGCAGTCGTCGTCGTTGTCCCGGCAGTCGTCGTTGTCGTTGTTGTTGTCGTCGCGCCGGGGGTAGTCGTGGTCGTGGTAGACGAGTTCGTGCCCTTGCCGGTCGTTGAGTTCTTTGTCGAAGTAGAAGCAGACGCTGTCGCCAACTGCTCGATGACCGTATCGAGCTGATCGATCGCTTGCCCGTAAGCCGCGAAGTTCCCTGCCTTGAAATCCGACTGCGCCTGCTTGGAGAGGGTCGCCGCTTCGGCGATCAACGTCCGAATCTGCGACGGCAAAGGGCTGGAACTGCTTGTCGGCGGCGGAGCGTTGCTCTGCGACGGCGTTTTGACTGTCGTTCCGAATATCTTGCTCAGAGCCCCGTCGAGGGTCGGTTCCATATAGACCTTGCTGTTTCCTTGACCGCCGTATACAGCGATCACTTCCGCAAGGTCTGGGAAATTGCTCCGCGAAGGCTGAACGTAAAGAGGACGGAAGTAAAGGATGGATCCGTCAACAGGGACGACCAATATGTTGCCGAGCACGACGCTGGAGCCACCTTGGTTGAGCAGCGTTATCTGTCTGGAGACAGTCTGGTTCTGCAAGATCCTTGAATCGACCAGTGCGGGACCGTCAATGCTTTCTCCAGCCGGGGTTTCAAAAACAGTCAACTTCCCGTAATTAGCACCATAATTGCAGTTGCCAAATACAAAACCGGCAAGGGTCTGGATGTTGTCATTCTGCGATACAGGTACGTAAGCCTCCATAATGTTGAAAGAAACGCTCTTCTGCCCCGGGATCTTCAGCACCTGATAAATCGGGGACATCCGGACGACTTGTCCCTGCACCACCTGACCCTGCGCGTTAGTGGTGTATGTGTTTTGTAGAGCAGCAGTCGGTGATCCGGCACCAGGGCTCTGAGACAGGTTCCACGCGTCACCTGCGTTGTAGAACGCCGACGGATTCGTGATGTGGTAGCGCCCGTACATTCCGGACTGAATGGTGAAGATGTCCTCCGGGTAACGCAAGTGGTTGCGCAGTTCAGCCGGCATCTTTTTGTACGAAGTGAACAGGGAAGGAAAGGCGCGCTCCCATGTTTGGATGATCGGATCTGATGGATCCATCACGTAGAAGGTCATGTTCCCGGTGTAGGCGTTGATCATTACCTTCACCGAGTTGCGGACATAGTTGAAGTTCTGCCCGCTGAGGCCGCTGCTCGAGCTGACCGCAGTGGTGTCGGCGTCCTGTGAGTACGGATAGTTCGCAGTAGTCGTGTAGGCGTCTTGCACCCATTCGATCTGCCCGTTCACGATCACCGCGTAGGGATCGCTGTCGAGCGAGAGGAAAGGGGCCACCTTGGTCACTTCGGCCTGAACGTCGCGGACGAACATCATCCGTGAGTTCGGCGTGATCAGATCGGAGATCAGCAGGTTGAGGTCACCGAATCGAAGGAAAAAGGCTGCTCGCTTCAAGAACGAGTTCAGCTGCACTCCCCCCGTGCCCTCATAGGTGGAGGTCTGGTTCTGCCCGTCCTCGCGCTCGTAGTCGATCTCGGGTTGTTTCGTGTCCGCCACGACGTAACCGGGATTGTTAACCCCGAAGTACACCTCCGGCTGAGTGATCTTCGGCAATCCGTTGGTGGACTTGGGTGGCAGGTCCGATATGTCGAACTCCGGAAGGCCCGATGACGTCTGGGTGTTGGCCGGCGACACGATCATCCCGTACCCGTGCGTATATTCCAGATGGGTATTCACCCAGCCCTGGGCGGGAAGGTTGTTGCTGTTCACCTGACGTACAGCGACGATCGCCGGAGTCAGCTGCCCGTTGATCTGATAGCGATCCAGAGCCTGGGTGGTGAATTGGAAGTACGCGCGCTGGGCTTGCAGTTTCGTGTATGTGGAGTTGGTCAACGAGTACTCGGGGTCCCAGAGCCTGATGTCATTGAAGGTTGCGGCGTTGTTCTTCTCTTCAGACGACGTCAGCGACTGCGAAGCTGCGTACGACTCCTGGGTCACGTTCGACGGGGTCAGGTTGTAGGCCTGCTGGGTCGCCGCAATGTTGTCGGCGATGTAAGGCAACTCGAGGCTGCTCTGGGCCGGACTCACCTTCAGAGCCTGGAACACGGCCGGGTAGATCGTCCCGGCGACGAGAGCCACGAACGCCCAGAGCCCGATCGCGAGCACCGGCAACAACAAGCCCTGGTTGCGGATGTTGAGCAACAAGATGACGGCGGCAAGAAGCGATATCCAGACGAGGAGCGTCAAAGCTGGGAGCCGGGCGTGTACGTCGGTGTAGCCGGCCCCCTGGACGTACCCGTTGGCCGAGACGTCGAGACTGAACCGCTCGTAGTAGTAGCCAACGGCCTTTGCGATCGCGATCAGGGCCACGAGAACCGACAGGTGGGCTTTCACCTGAGGAGCGATCTTCGGTGGCCGACCCTGTGGTCGGATCCCGCCGTTCAGGTAGTGCGCCACCGCGGTGATGATCGTGATCACGATCAATGACGCGAAACCCCAACCCACGACGAACTGGATGAAGGGGAGCTTGAAGACGAACCACCCGATATCTCTGTGGAACTCCGGATCCTTGATGTGGAACGGAACTCCGTGCGTGTACAGCAGGAAGTTCGACCACTGGCCGATGGTGCTCGACGCCGCGATCAGGGCGATGACGAGAGACAGGATTGTTCGGATCAGGAACGCCCGGGGCGTTATGAGGTGCTGGTACCGGCGAACGAGCTCGTCTTCCGGTCCGAGGGTGAGCATGCTCGGCGTCATGCGGTCGACGATCGCCAAGTTGACCCACAGGAAAACGAAGAACAGCGCGCCGAAGACAAGGAACAGCCCGAGCTTCACTCCGAGCATTCCTCGCCAGACTGCCGGTTGGTGGATCGACGCGAACCACAAAAAGTCGGTGTAGAAGGTCGCCAGCGTCCGAAGAGACAGCCCCAGGACCACGATCACGATGACGGCGACGATGATCCCCGTGCGCAGCCGCCTACGACTTCGAGTGGTGGTGGCGCGCGGCGTCGGCGGTGGAATATCGCTTGGTCTGCGCACAGTGTTGCGAGCCTAGGTGCTCGAAACCACCAGCAGGCAGCGGCAGCCCGAGTGGACCGGCGGATATTGGTGGCCAGTCGGGAACGCCTCCCCCGGCTTCACGTCATCTGCGAGGGCGTTGTCCTCACAGTCAGCACAAGGCGACCCTTCGTCGTCCACGACCCAATTCAGTGTCTTGTCACGCGGAGCCTCCGCCGTCACCGACATGGAAAAGGCTTCGATTGCGTAATCGCCCGCAAGCCGTTCGGTCCTGTCTCCCCGCCACTCGCGGAACGCCGCCCCCACGTGTTCGATGAGAGCGGCCTCGTCAGTCGGGTCGACGCTCGGGCAGTCCTGCTCGAGCCGGCGACGAAGTGGGCCTACCAATTCTGTGGCGAACTTGTGAGCGACCTCGTCGGTGCTCCTGGCCTTGTCTATTGAGACCCCTACGAAGGTGACGCCTGCGCGTGAAGCCTCTTTGAGCATCTGAGAGGACGCCTCCACGTATCTCGCCGTGTGCTCCGGCATGTCGGGAAGGACGCCCTCCTTCCAGCCGCCCAAACTTCTCAACCGGTCGAGGATGTCGTTCTGGTCGTCCTGCAACGCACGCTTGACGCGGCGGGAAAGTCCTGCCATCACCGGGCGAAGAAGCTCATCCTTCCTGACCAGGTCCGACGAACGCTCCGCGAGCGCGTCTGGTTCGTTTTCGGACTCGCCGGCCGCTTCGGATTCGCCATCCGCGGCCGAACCGTTGGAAGACGGCTCAGATACTTCTCCCTCGGACTGCGACTGTCCGATCTGGGCACCCGGCCTGCTCGACTCGCTCAAACCGCTCGCCCGCAGCCTGGCGAACAAGCTTTCGACCTCGTGCTCACGCTCCTTGCCGGAAGCAGGCGCGAGGTTGTCGGAGGAATCGCCCTCTTCGTCTACTACCTCTGATACCGCGACCGATGCTTCGGCCCCCGGGGCCTCGACCGCTGGCACTTTGACCACGGAGACTTCGGTGTCAGCGACGGCGCCCACGACTGCAGTGGCCTCTGCCCCATGCGGCGCTGATTTGTTAGAAGTGGTCTCGCCCGCGGACGCTTGCGCTTCAGTTGAACCCGCTTCGGGTTCGGTGTGCACCATCTCTGAAGCCATCTGGTCGAAGTCTGGGTCGGGTCGTTCGGCAGCGTGGCGGCCTGCGACCTCGGCCGCCAGGCGGGCCTCGTCCTCTGCGCGCAGCAAGTCGTCGGCGATGTGGTCCACGGACACCCTTACGTCCTGGATCGCCTCCGACAACCGCTCCCTTCCGGCCCGTAGTTGTTCAATTTGGAGATGCAGGACCCGGCGCCTGCTCGTCAGGTCCGTGAGAACTTTGGTCCTGAGCTCCTGCGCCTGCTGAACCATCGACTTGCACTCGGCCCGGGTCCGCTCCATCAGCTCCTCGGACTCGAGTCGGGCTGCCTCGATTCGCTCGCTCACCTCGAGCTGGGCCTGACGGTGAGCCTCGTCCCTCTCGGCTTGCAGAGCGGATGCCTGATCGACCAGGGCCCTCTCGGTGTCCGATCGTGCCTGCGATTCTCTGCGCTCGGCCCTTTCGACAAGTTCTGAGGCCTCGTCCTCCGCCTTGCGCAGAACCTGACCCGCGGCTTCACGTGCCGCGTGGAGAACCCTTGCGGTCTCGGTCCCTAGGGCCGAAGTGAGCGTCTCCTCGTCGAGGACCGGGTTGGCGGCTCTCTCCTCGGCCTCTGCGACCTCAGCGCGTAGCGCCTTTTCCCGATCGGTCGCGTTAGACAGCTCCCTCGCGACCTCCTCGAGGAAGGTGCGCACCTCTGTCGGGTCGAATCCCCGTCTTGTCGTAGCGAACGTGCGTCGCAGGATCTCGTCGGGTCCAAGGTGGTTGGACGAGGAGATAGCGATGGGACGATCTTCAGCCATCGAGCATGAGCCTACGACCCTCGACCTGACTTTGAACGGACTTTGAACAGCTCAATTACAAACCGCAGGGAAATGCGTACGCGCCACTGGGGAGGCTGTGCCCGCCGGGCCCCGCAGGGGGACCCTTTGCCGCTTCCCCGAGCTTGCCTCCGAGTCCCTTCAGGTCGTTCAACGCCTGCTGGAGGGTATTCACACCGCGGATGTGGATCTGGCCGTTCGCCTTGCTCTGCGCTTGACCCAATTCGGGCTCGGGAACCAGGAACACCGATGCATGGGCGTTCTCGACTGCGACAGTCTTCTGGGGCACGCCACCGACCTGGCCGACGCTCCCGTCGGGACAGATCGTCCCGGTCGCAGCGATCGTGCGGCCACCGGTCAGGTTTCCACCCCCCAATCTGTCGATCAGACCGAGGGTGAAAGCAAGGCCCGCCGACGGCCCCCCGATGTTGTTCAGGTTCACCGAGACCTTGAACGGGTAGTCCCAACCGGGTTGGTTATAGGGCTCGAGGATCCCGACGATCGTGCGTGTCACGGTCTTGTATTTCTTCGGACCAATCTTCTCCTGGGCCGGTGTGCCGGCCAATTTGATGGAGACAGTGTGGCCGTCCTGAGGTTCTGTGACGCTACCGATGGTG
>JBAPRR010000363.1:0-5548 GCA_049281195.1 Acidimicrobiales bacterium | reverse complement strand
GGTCCGCGCCTGTCCAATTCGGCTTCGGCGGCGGCGTCGAAGAGGCTCCCGCCAGGCGCTGACCGCCTGGTGGCCACCTCAGGGGCTCTGCTTGCGCAGAGGTTGGATCTTCAGGTCCCGAAGCGCGGCGGGCGAAAGCGGCCGGGGGGCTCCTGTCATCAGGTCCGATCCCGACTGGGTCTTCGGGAAGGCGATCACCTCTCTGATGTTGTCCTCGCCCGCCAGGATGGCCACGAAACGGTCGATGCCGACGGCGAAGCCGGCGTGCGGAGGGGCGCCGTACCTGAATGCTCCGAGCAAGAAGCCGAAGCGGGCCTCGGCTTCTTCCGGAGAGATCCCGAGCGCGCCGAACACGCTTCTTTGTATGTCTTCGCGATGGATCCTGACCGACCCCGATCCGAGCTCCCATCCGTTCAAAACGAGGTCATACGCCGCGGAGCGCACTGCCAGGGGATCGGTCGCCATCAGGTCGATGTCGTCAGGGTCGGGCATGGTGAACGGGTGATGGGCGGCGACGGGGTTTCCCTCTTCGTCGATCGACTCGAACATGGGGAACTCCGTCACCCAGGTGAAGCGTCTCGGTCCCTCCCCCACCGGGACCCGACCGAGCTCGAGGCGGAGATGGCCGAGCACGCTGCAGGTGGTCTTCCACTCGTCCGCCACCACCAGCAGGAGGTCCCCTGCCACTGCGCCGGTCGCGTCGATCAGCAGCTTCTTGGTCGAATCGGACATGACCTTGGCCAATGGAGAGCCGAGCTCGATCTCCGGTGAGACGGCTGAAACCTTGAACCACGCCAGGCCCCTGGCCCCCTGAGCCACCGCCAGCTCGGTCAGCGAGTCGAGCTTGTTGCGCGCGAAGGACTCCCCTCCCGGCACGCGGATGCCTTTTCTGGTCCCCGCTTCGAGAGCGCGGATTCCCGAGCCGTCGAACACACTGTCGAGATCGACGAGCTCCATGCCGAAGCGCAGGTCCGGCTTGTCGGTGCCGAACCTGTCCATGGCCTCGCGCCACGTCATCTGCTCCACCTCGTGAGGCCGCTCTCCGGTGGCTGCTTCTGTGGCGTCGAGCACCGCGGAGGTGATCGCGGCGCGCACCTCCGATCCGTCGACGAATGACATCTCCACGTCGAGCTGGCTGAACTCGAACTGTCGGTCGGCGCGCAAGTCCTCGTCACGAAGACAGCGTGCGATCTGGAAGTAGCGGTCGAAGCCGGCCACCATCAGAAGTTGCTTCGCAATCTGGGGACTCTGAGGAAGGACGTAGAAGTCCCCCGGATGAAGACGCGAGGGAACGGCGAACTCGCGTGCGCCCTCGGGGGTGGGTGTCCAAAGAAGAGGGGTTTCCACCTCGACGAAACCCTGGCGGACCATGGACTCACGCAGCGCGGCGAGAACGCGGCCTCGCAGGCGCATGTTGGCCTGCATGCGCGGCCTTCTCATGTCGACGTAGCGGTGCTTCAACCGCACAGACTCGTCGACTTCGGCCCTGTCATCGGTGGCAAACGGCGGGACGTCCGCCTTGGAGAGCACCTGGACCACACAGTCGGCCAGCTCGATCTCGCCGGTGGCCAGGGCGTCGTTCTCCGCTCCGGCGGGCCTCTGCCTCACCGTCCCCTCGATCTGAAGGACCCACTCGCGGCGTGCCTCTACCGATCCGTCGACGACACATTGAGTCGTTCCGGAGTGGTCGCGTAGATCCACGAACCCGAGGTGCTCACCTTGCTCGCGAAGACTTCCCACCCATCCGCACAGGCGGACTCGTTCGCCGATGTTCACGGTTCTGAGCTCTCCACACAGGTGGGTGCGCATGGTGGTGGCGTTCATGGTCCTCGCTTCTTCAGCTCGTCTACGACCTCGGATCGAGGCACTCGTCTCTGCTCTTTCGTCTTGCGCAGATCCCTGATCGTCACTTCGCCCGCGGCAAGCTCCGCGGGCCCCACAATGACAGCGGTCCGGGCACCGGAGCGATCCGCCTGCGAGATCTGGGACTTGAACGAGCGCCCGTCGTAAGCCCGGTCGGCTCCGAGGCCGGCCTTTCTCAGCTGTGCGCACAGGTCGCGCGCCTGCTCGCCACCGGTCGAGTCGATCACGAAGGCGTCGAGAGCTGGCGGCGACACCTGGAAGGTTCCTTCAGCATCGCAGGCCAGAAGAAGCCGTTCGATTCCGATCCCGAACCCGATGCCGGGCAGGGCGGGACCACCGAGCTGTTCGACCAGGCCGTCGTAGCGGCCGCCTCCGCCCACTGCGTTCTGGGCGGCGTCGAGAGCAACAGCAGCGAACTCGAACGTGGTGCGCGTGTAGTAGTCGAATCCCCGGACCAGACGCGGTTCGATTCGGTATGCCACGCCCGAAGATTCCAGTCCCGCCCTCACCCGGGCGAAGTGAAGCGCGCATTCCTCGTCGAGATGATCGATCAGTTTGGGGGCGTTTTCTGTTACCGCACGGCAACCCGGGCGCTTGCAGTCGAAGACGCGCAGTGGATTGTCGAGCTTGTCGCGGTGCTCGTCGCACAATTCGTCACGGTGCTCTGTCAGGTACGCCCGGAGCAGCTCGATGTAAGCACCCCGGCATGCGGCGCAACCCATCGAGTTGATCGAAAGAACCACCTGTTCAAGTCCGAGGGCGTCGTACAGGGAAGAGGCGAGCGAGATGACCTCCACGTCGAGGTCCGGGTCGTCGGTTCCGATCGCTTCGACACCCACCTGGTGGTGCTGGCGATACCGGCCGGCCTGGGGTCGTTCGTGGCGGAAAGCGGGCGTCACGTACCAGGCCTTCCACACGATGTTGGGCCGGTGCTCGATGAAGACCCTTACGACGGGCGCGGTCCCCTCGGGCCGCAGAGCCAGGCGGCGCTTGTCACGGTCGTCGAACTCGTACATCTCCTTGTTGACGACCTCGCTCCCGTCACCGAATCCGCGGTGAAAGAGGCGGGCCTCTTCGAGGATGGGGGAAAGCACCAATCCGAAGCCCGAGCGCTGGGCCAGGTCACAGAACGTCGCCACCAGCTGCTCCCAGCGGTAGGAGTCCGGCCACAGGACGTCCTTCATCCCCTTCAAGGCGCGCACCGGCGCCACTTCCGACACCGTTTCCTCCCTACGCCCGGCGGCCGGGCAGTGAGCGGTACGCGTCGAACACGCTGTCGAGCCGCTTGAGCGACCCGAGGAGTGAATCGAGATGCGAGGGATCAGCGAGCTCCACGTCGAAGCGCATGTGACTCAGCCGGTCGGAGGTGGTCTGGCTGGAGGAGGACACGATGTTCAGCTGGTGTTCCGACACGGCACGCGTCACGTCGGCGAGCAGGCTGGCCCGATCGAATGCCATCACCTCGATGCTGGCCAGGAAAGAGGCGGTGCCGCCGCGGTCCCATTCGACCTCGATCAACCTTTCGCGCTCTCCAGAAGCGAGCGCCAGTGCATTGGCACAGTCGGCCCGGTGAACGCTCACCCCACGCCCGCGGGTCACGAAACCGACGATCTCATCTCCGGCCACCGGCGTGCAGCACTTGGCGAGCCTGACCATCATGTCGTCGAGCCCCTCGACGTACACGCCCACCCGGGTGTCGCGCCGGGGGCGACGTATCTCGGGGGCGGAGGGACGGACCGTCGTGGGCAACTGCTCTTCGTGATCGCCGCCGCGCAGCTCTCTGGCCACGCGCTGCGCTATCGACCGGGCGGACACGTGGTTTTCGCCGATGGCGGCGTACAGAGCCTCGAGATCGGTGTAGCTCATCGAACTGGCGATGCTCTCCAGGGCCGCGGTGGCCTGCTTCTGAGTGGGGAGGCCCTCTCGCCTGAGCGCCTTGGTCAACTCCTCGCGCCCGTTTTCTATGGCGTCCTCGCGCCGTTCACGGCTGAACCATTGGCGGATCTTGTTCCGTGCGCGCGGGGAGGCGACGATCTGCAGCCAGTCCCGCGACGGCCCGGCGGAAGGGACCTTCGAGGTGATGATCTCGACCGTGTCAGCGGACGACAGTCGGGTGTCGAGGGGGACGAGCCGGCCGTTCACCTTGCCGCCGATGCAGTGGTGGCCCACTTCGGTGTGCACGGCGTACGCGAAGTCGACCGGGGTCGAGTGCGCGGGCAGGGCGATGACCTTGCCTTTCGGGGTGAAGACGTACACCTCGTCCTGCTCGAGGTCGAGCTTCAATGTCTCGAGGAATTCGAACGGGTCGACGGTGTCCACCTGCCAGTCGACGATCCGCTGGAGCCACGCCATCTCGGTGGAGGGCTTCACTCCTCTTTCGGCGTTACTTTTCGAGGTTTGCGCCTTGTATCCCCAGTGTGCCGCTATGCCGTACTCGGCGCGGCGGTGCATTTCGGTTGTGCGGATCTGAACTTCGATGGGCTTTCCGGCCAGGCCCACCACGGTGGTGTGCAGAGACTGGTACAGGTTGAATTTGGGGCTGTTTATGTAGTCCTTGAACCGGCCCTGCACCGGGCTCCATATGGCGTGGATGGAACCGAGGGCCGCCCAGCAGTCTTTCTCCGAGCCGACGACGACACGGATACCGATCAGGTCGTAGATGTCCGCGAACTCCTTGCGGCGCACGACCATCTTTTCGTAGATGCTCCAGTGGTGCTTCGGCCGGCCGGTGACCTCGGCTGTGACTCCGGAGTCGCCGAGCCGGTCGCGTACTGCGACCAGAACGCGCGCCACGTACTCGTCGCGCTCGATGTCGCGTGTCGCCACCATCTGCTCGATCTCGGCGTACTGCTTGGGCAGAAGCGTGGCGAACGCCAGGTCCTCCAGTTGCCACTTGAGCTCTTGAATGCCGAGGCGGTGGGCGAGCGGCGCGTAGATGTCGAGGGTCTCCTGCGCGGTGCGGCGCTGCTTCCACTCGGGCATCACGGCGATGGTCCGCATGTTGTGGAGCCGGTCGGCGAGCTTGATGACGAGCACCCGCCAGTCGCTCGCCATGGCCACGAGCATCTTTCTGACCGTGGCCGCCTGCTGGGCCTCTTTGGAGTCGAACTGGAGGCGGTCCAGCTTGGTGACCCCGTCGACGATGGCGGAGACCTCAGATCCGAATTGTTCCTCCACCTCCTCGAGGGTGAGCCCGGTGTCTTCGACCGCATCGTGGAGGATGGCGGCGGCAACCGATTTCGGATCGAGCCCGAGGTGCGCCACGATCGTGGCCACCGCCATCGGGTGGGTCACATAGGGCTCTCCCGAACGGCGGACCTGGCCCTTGTGGACCGCTTCTGCCAGGTGCGCGGCCCTGATGACCAGGTCGCGACCTTCTGACTCGAGATCGGGGTTGCGGGTGGAAAGAGGCTGGAGAACGCCCTGGAGGAGCCCATCGATACCCGCCGGCCTGCGCGGCACGGCAGCGGTGCGCTCGAGCGTTACCATCCCTTCAAGGTACCTGGCGAACGGCCTGACCAGCGCCAATTAGCCGGTCGCGGCGGGGATCAACGGCGTCTGCCGCCCTTGCCCTTGCCTTTGCCTTTGCTCCTCGGTCGAGGTGGCGGGCGTTTCGCCACTCCCGCCTGCGGCCGCTGCGCCGCCGTCGCGCCAGCGCCTGTTACCGGGGCGCCACCATTTCCGC
>JBAPRR010000362.1:0-1719 GCA_049281195.1 Acidimicrobiales bacterium | reverse complement strand
GTGCGCGAGATCGCGGCCAGGGCCGGCGTCGGCATGGGCACTATCTACCGGCACTTCCCGACGCGGGCAGATCTCATCGTCGCCGTCTACCGCCACCAGGTGGAGGCCTGTGCCGGGGCCGGCCCGGCCCTGTTGGCAAGCAGCGGCTCCCCGTACAGCGCCCTGGTCGCGTGGATCGACCTCTTCGTCGACTTCCTCGTCACCAAGCACGGGCTCGCCACGGCACTGCAATCCGATAAAGCGAGCTTCGAAGCGCTGCACGCCTACTTCATCGGCCGCCTCGTGCCCGTATGCACCCAGCTTCTCGACGCTGCCGCGGGCGCTGGCGAGATCCGCCCCGATGTGGACGCCTACGAGCTGATGCGCGCCGTCGGCAACCTCTGCGCCGGCGTTGGCAACGACTCGCACTACGACGCCCACCGCGTGGTCGAGATGCTCGTCACGGGCCTCGGTCGATCGAAGGCCACCCTCCAGACCCAGGCCGACACCGGGCAGAGACCCCCTTCCGGTCGTACCACGCCGCGAACATCGGTTCCCCGCTCCTGAGCGCTCCGCAGAATATGCTGGCAGGGCACCCGCCCGCAGTCACGTCCCGCCCTCGGCGCGATCAGGGACGGTGGCAGGTGTGTCAGCCTGACGGTCGTGCCGGACACGGAGCGCGGGATCACGGTCACCCGGGTCTACGCGCGGATGGACCCGGTCGGCCTGCCCGCGCTCGTGCAGATGGCCTCGGACGGCCGGCTGCACACCCCGGTCGCCCGGCAGTTCAACGTCTCCGAGGCACAGGCCGCGTATCAGGAGTTCTCCTCGGGGCCACATCGTGGCCGAATCGTGCTCACCTTCTGAGCCATCCGTGGGATTTCATGCCCGGTTCGGCTGTGAAATGGACATATAAGTATGATGTCCGTCGGCCGGGGGAGGGGGTGGTCATGGCCGAGGACTCCGATGGGCTGCCGCCGATGGTTGCTCCAGGCTCACGGGTAGCGGGGTACCTGCTGGAGAGCCAGATCGGCGCGGGCGGCATGGCGGTGGTGTATCGCGCCAGGGACGAGCGGCTGAGCCGCATGGTCGCGCTGAAGGTCCTGGCGCCAGGCCTGGCGGCTGATGAGGGATTCCGGCTGCGTTTCATCCGGGAGTCGCGGGCGGCCGCGGCGGTGGACGATCCGCACATCATCCCGGTCTATGACGCCGGCGAGGCTGACGGAGTGCTGTTCATCGAGATGCGCCTGGTCGTCGGCGGCGACCTGCGGACCGTGATGCACCGGGAGGGCCCGCTGCCGGCAGAGCGGGCCGCCGCCTTACTATCTCCGGTCGCCTCGGCACTGGACGCCGCACACGGCGCGGGGCTGGTACACCGTGACGTGAAGCCGGCAAACGTGCTCGTTGATGCCCGTCCCGGGCGCCCCGAGCATGTGTACCTGTCGGATTTCGGGCTGAGCAAGCGTGCCGCGGCGGCGGCCGGTCTGACCGGCTCGGGGCAGTTCATGGGCACCGCGGAGTACGCGGCCCCGGAGCAGATCAATGGCCGGCCAGTAAGCGGGCAGGCCGATCAGTACGCGCTGGCGTGCGTGGCGTACCAGCTGCTCACCGGGGTGACGCCATTCCAGCGGGACCAGGGCATGGCGGTGCTATTCGCGCACATGTCCGAGCCGCCGCCGTCGCTGACCTCACGACGGCCGGGCCTGCCCGACGCCGCGGATCAGGTGCTGGCCCGGGCCC
>JBAPRR010000361.1:0-4539 GCA_049281195.1 Acidimicrobiales bacterium | reverse complement strand
GTCCTGTACGGATCCTACAGAGCCACGTTCAAAACCGGTCAGGCGGGCTCCAGACTCCAGGTCGGTTCTTCTCCGCGCAGGTTCACGTCGACGAACATCTGTACAGCGCACGTAGGGCAGAAGAATCGCCTCAGCACGAACCGGGTCGCCCCTTCGTAGTCCTCTGAAAGGCTCCACCTCTCCCACGTCGGGCTCTCAGACATCACGAGAGACAACTTGACGTTCTCGTCGCTCGGGCACAGTACGTGACCACACCTTCGGCACGCGTACGACGAGACGCTTGCCGAGGAGACAAGCTCGAGAGTGGAGCTGACGCGCCTACCTGTGTGAAGCCTCCCTGGTGCCGGGTCGATCGGTTCCGTGCCACCCAGTCGATGGCTCCGCATCTCTCTGCGTCGGCGAGCAGTCTCACGGGGATCCACCGACCATCGGCCATATTCCGCGCCCACGACCACCCCGTAATCACGTGAAGCACCTTGCGGGGTTACCAGTCCCTCTTCTACGTCGTGGCACACCGCTTCGGGATCCCGATCGAGCGGATCACCCATTCCCCCTCCGCCGGCACACCAACTGGTGAACAAATCACCGACCTGAATGGTCGTTATCAGTTTCGGAGGTGGTACCTCTTTGCGTCCGTCGGGAATCCCTCCCTCGACCAGGCGCATGGCGTCAGCCGTTCCTCCCCTATTAAACAGGAAAGCGTTCTGGCTGCCCGGCTCGCCTCCCCTCAGTCCGGTCGCGGTCGGCTGCTGCACACCGTGGCCGAACAGGATCAGCTCCATGTCATCACTCGGTTCACGCAGGATCCACTGATGTTCCGAACCCACACCGCCCCTCGTCATCCCGGGGCCGCCGGAATCCGCCCTCTCCAGTCGATGCAAGTAGAGCAACGGGTACTTCTGCTCGTTGAGCTCGATGTTGGATGTCGTCGCGCCGGGCGAGTGCAGCAAACCTGCGGTGTCCACTCCGTCTGCGAAACTCCGAGCTCCACCACCACCGAGCTGCGCGTCCACGAGGATCGAGCTGAAACCTTCCCCTCGGAGGTTCCTTCCGGATATGGCGACACCGGGCGCTGACGTCATGCCGCTGGTCATGATCTTGGACTCGTACTCGTCCGAGGCGTCAAGCATCGCTGCGACGCACTGCTGGACCACGGTGCGAACCGCTTGGCCTGCACCGGTCCCGCTCATCGAGACTGCCGCGGGCCAACTTGCATGAGTGACGGTCCCTGGACGCGTCGTGAACCGGACGACGCGTTCGAAAGCACCCGGGATCCAGGGTAGATCATCGAATCCGAGAAGCGCTAGAAGCGCTACCAGAGCGAAGCAACGCATGGTCCCGTGGGGAGCATTGACCAATCCCTGAGCCTGATCCGAGCTCTCCCGGAAGTCGAGTTCGAGATCGCCCCCTACTTTCGTCATCACGAGAGAGATGCGGTAGACGTCGTCTTTGACGCCGTCGTGCTCCATATAGCTGACATTCCGCCAGCGACCATCGGGAAGCGAGGTGAGGCGGCGACGTAATCTCGACTCGGTAGACCTGAGCAGCATGTCGAGCGTCCCCGTGAACTCGTCGACCCCGTACTGCTTGCACAGATCGAGCACCCTCTCGCCATGGAGCCTGTTGGCCGCGATCTGCGCGAGCAGGTCGAGCCTGTTGAGCTCGGGAGTCCGGCTGCGGATCAGATACTCGGCTTCGACGTCTCTTCTGATGTTCTCTGACTCCACGATCTTGATCGGAGCCATCGGAATGGCTTCTTCGTAGATCGAGCGGGCCCCCACCGCGAACCCTCCGGGAACGGGACCGCCCACGTCGTTTTGGTGAACGATCGTGCCGGTCCAGGCGATGATCCGGTCGTCGTGAAACACCGGAGCCACAACCACGACATCGAGCTGATGCCGTCCCGTTATGTAGGGGTCGTTCGACATGAACATGTCGCCCGGATTGATCCCCGGATTTTCCGAGTACTGCTCCTTAATGCGCCCCACCAATGTGTTGAGGGAGCAGCTGTGGACGAGAATCCAGACTCCGAACACGACGACCTCGCCGTCCGCGGTCATCAGTGCCGAGTTCAAGTCGTTCGAATCCGTGGCGATCTGATTGGCGGAGACCTTCATGATGGTAAAAGTCGCTTCGTCGTTGATCGCGAGCAATCTGTGGCGCAGGAGCTCAAAAGTGATCGGGTTCATCTCGGCGCCGTTCATCTCGGAGCATCACCAAGATCGAGACGGATGTGACCCAGCGCGTCGATGGTCGCGCTCTGGTCGTCGTATACCACGAGGGTCGTGGTCGGGAGGTCGACGAACGCAGGCCCTTCTACGGTGGCTCCGGCTGCGAGGTGCTCGACGTCGTAGACGGGGCACTCCACAAATTGTCCTCGGAACCACGCCTTGCGGGATCCCACCTGAACTCCCTGTGCCCTCTCAGCCTTGGTGCCCACCTCCGGTGAAGCAAGCGAGAGGACCGCTTCAACCGTCAGGTTGACGAGCTCTACGTCAGCACTGCTCGCCGCTGTGCCCCTGCCTACGAGCCGTTCGTATTCGGAACGGAATGTCGAGATGGCACTGTCAACGAGGTCCGCATCTCCCACGTCCGGGCCGATCTCGATCTGGATTTCGTTTATCTGACGGAAGAAGCGGAGACCGACTTTACGGGAGATCGAAACGCCGGAGTCATGTTCTCCGAGCTCTGAACGTGCCTGTTCTTCGAGCTGGCCCAGAATTCCGAGGGCGAGATCACCCGCCCGTGAGAACGGCGCCGGCTCGATGTCGCGTGTGGCAGAGGCACGAAAGTCGCTCGACACGGCGCCAAAGGCCGAGAAGATAGAGGCCAGGCCGGGAACATAAGCCGCTTCGACACCGATTTGCGGCGCATACCTTCCGACATACTGGGGCGCCGCTCCCCCATATGCGTACAAGACGAAGCCGGCGGGATCGATTCCGCGCATGAGCGTCGCACGCCTGACGAGATCAGCCATCTGCGCGCTCGCCACCGCGAGTATGCCTTCCGCCGCTTGATGGACATCCATGGCCAGAGGTTCGGCGATCGAATGAGTTATCGCCTTCGAAGCTGCCTTAGGGTTGAGAGAAAGGTCGCCGATCTTCTCCAGGTATCCGAGTACCACCGCGGCATCAGTTACCGTCGGATGCACGCCGCCACGCTCGTAGCAGACAGGCCCCGGCATCGCGCCCGCGCTCTGCGGCCCGACTCTGAGCGAACCCATCTCGGGATCGAGCCATGCGATGCTGCCTCCTCCGGTGCCGATCGATGCAATGTCCACGACCGGCGTTGCAATGTCGTAACGTCCGATCATCGGGCGGGGGGCCAGTTTGGGTCTTCCTGCGACCACAAGTCCGACATCGAAGCTGGTACCACCGACATCGGTGGCCACGATGTTGACGTGACCCAGTTGCCTACCGACTTCCGCTGTGGCAACGAGTCCACCCACCGGACCGGAATTGAGTGTCTCGATGGGCCGTTCGACGAGGCTCCTGGCGCGTTGGATCCCTCCACTGTTCTTGGTCAAGAGGAAAGTGCCCGAGAATCCGAGCCCCCGCAGAGCGTCCTCAAGGTTGGTGATGTATGCCGCCATGAGCGGCGCCACGTAGGCGTTCAGGACAACTGTGATCGATCGTTCGTATTCACCGATCCTCGGTGCAAGTTCCGATGACAGTGTGATGCTGATGTCGGGCATCACAGACCTGACGAGCCCGCGGAGCCTGATCTCGTGGTCAGGATTGAGATGAGCCCACAGAAGCGAGATCCCGATGGCATCGACTCCGATTGCCTTGAGCTCGGAAATCGCCTCGATGGCCTGATCCTCGTCGAGGGGACAAACCACATTGCCGTCGGCGTCGATCCTTTCGAGCACTCCCCGAATTCGTTTGCGACTCATGAGCAGAGCGGGCTTGTCCCAGTGAACCGCCTCGGTCTTGTAACGCTCGTCGATCCCGCGCACCGTATTGGCACGCGCCATCGGAACGGTGGCCTCGAAACCTTTCGTGGTTATCAAACCGACGCGTGCGCCGTCGCCGGTCAAAAGAGCATTGAGACCTGCGGTCGTACCGTGAGCCACGAAGTCCGTGGTCGCGAGGACATTTTCGATGGTCGTTCCGAGACTGCGCGCGGCTGCCGAGATCGAGTCGAGAACCCCGCGCTCGAGGCTCCCGGGAGTCGATGGTGACTTGCCCACACCGACTGTTCCCTCTGAGGTGATGAGAACCGTGTCGGTGAAGGTCCCTCCGGTGTCGACGCCGATCAGTTGCATTCGGATTCTCTTGATCAGCCGTCGATCTTCCGGCCGTCTCTCGCTGCGAGCGCCCGCGCCCACTCGAGGTTTTTGGCGGCGGCTTTCACTTGTGATCCATGTATGAAGTGGCCCTCTCCCTGCGACCGGTCACCAATCCGGACCTTTCCACCGGTGCGCTCGGCTTCTTCTTGAGCTGTGACGATTTCGAGCCACAACGCGACTTCTTCATTGCCAGGGGTGAACACTTCGTGCACGTATGGGACCAGTTCTGTCGAAGAGCTGTTCAACAA
>JBAPRR010000360.1:0-4820 GCA_049281195.1 Acidimicrobiales bacterium | reverse complement strand
GAAGAGCCGCGCCGCGATGCCGTCGGGCTCTCGGCTGGATTGCCTGAGACCGTATTGGAGCCGGCACCGAGTGTTGCAGCTGAACGGCTCGAGTCCGCCATCGCCAGGCCGCCCGACCAACGTCGCGAAGCCGTTTCGGACGTTGTGAGGTCGTTCCCCTCATGGCCCGAAGCCTGGGCGGACCTGGGTGACCTGGCGCGGGACGACGTAGAGGCCTACGCGTGCTTCAGGGTCGGCTATCACCGCGGCCTTGACGCGCTGCGCCGTTCAGGTTGGCGCGGGAGCGGCTACGTCCGATGGAGCGAGGCGTCCAACCGCGGATTTCTCAGGTGCGTGGAAGGCCTGCGTTCAACGGCTGCGGCAATCGGAGAAACCGAAGAAGAGGAGAGGTGCGCGATCTTCCTAAGGCAGCTCGACCCCTCCTGGCCGCCGGACTCGTTTGGATCAGCATCTTCTAGGTGAGGTCGAGATTCCCTGGACCCGTGTTCGTGGCTGCGGCACTGCTTCTGTGTCCTTGGCTTCTGTGTTCTTGCGGCGGTTCAAGCACGAGCACCGGCCAGCTCGTGTCTTCGTGGGCGAGCACAAACTCGCTCTCGTCTGACATCGCGACGATCAGAACCGACGCTGCCAACGTGGTCAGGGTCGAGGCGACTCAAAACCCCGGAGCGATACGCACCGACTGCGCCGTCTTGGACCTTGACACCGAGAACGCCAACCAGACCCTTCCCACTCCTGACCATCAGTTGACGGTCGATCTGTCCGACGCCTACACCGCTGAGATCCAAGCCGCTCAGGACTGCTACCACGGGGCAGACCACAACGAGGAATTGCTCCAACGCGGCCAGATCGCTCAAAGCGCCGCGTTCGAGGACATCACCGAGGCGTTGGCCTACGAAACGCAGCTGACCGCCAAGTGATGTCGAGCTCACAGGACTCCGGCACACGGGACCCCGGCTCACAGGACCGCGGCTCACAGGAGCCGAGCCAAGACGACTATCTGGACCGCTTGCGGCGACGGGTCCTATGGAAGATGCCCACAGGCCTCTATCTCCTCGGATCGGCGGCTGGCGATCGCCGCAATCTCATGACGCTCAACCTCGCTATCCAGGTGGCGCTCTCTCCGAAGCTGGTCGGAGTTTCCGTCGAGGTTCATGCCCACACGCACGAATTAATCCGCGAAGGCGGGGTGTTCGCCCTCAGCATCCTCAAGCGGGAAGACCGCACGGTGGTGAGAAAATTCGTGAAACCGGTAGAGGCGTCCGACATCGAGGTCGACGAGAACGATCAAACCACCATGCGGGGCGTGGCAGTTCGATCAGACAAGACGGGTGCCCCGATCCTGGCCGGGGCGGCGGCTTGGCTGGATTGCCGCGTGACGAATGAGGTGCCGTCGCGCAGCCACACATTCTTCATAGGTGAGGTGGTCGGGTTCGGCTTCTCTGATGGTGGGGAAGAGGCCGAGGTTCTGCGGATGGAAGACACCCGGATGAACTACGGCGGCTGAGCCGGGTCCACTCGTTTTGGAGATGATCAGTCCAGCCTTATCACTTTGAATTATCAATGTCCGAGGTTCCCTTGCCGGTCTCGAACGCCCGGCACACGAGGCTCCCTGCCCCTGCCCCTGCCCCCCTCGGGTGGTGCACACTGATCTCATGGGGCGCGATGCCACCTGTCGCCTCACCGACCGCTTCATAAGTGCCATTGAGCCGGTATTGCCGCTGATCGCAGTGTGGGCGCATGGGTCCCTAGCCGGAGGTGACTACCAGCCGGGACGCAGTGACCTCGACCTGATCGCCGTTCTGAGCCGGCCGAGCACGGCGGCGGAGGAGCGCGCGCTCAGGGAAGTGCATCAGAGCTTGGGAAATTCCTTCGAGCTGGCGTCGAGGCTGCATTGCAGTTACTGCGTCGCAGGGGAGCTGGATGATCCTGAGCGCTCCCACCTGACCTGGGCACACGAAGAGCTCATGCACCGGCGAGTCACCCCGGTAACCAGGCGGGAGCTGCATGATTTCGGACTCGTTCTTTACGGCGAGGAACCAGCGGCCCTACTTCCGGCGGTGACCACCGAGCAACTTGCCGAGTTCGTGGTCCGGGACTGGGAGAGCTTCTGGCTGCCATCTCTGGATCACGCGCAGCGGTGGAGTCGCGACATCTGGGTAGACCTCGGGCTGCTGACTCTGGCCAGGGCAACGGTAGCGCTCAAAGACGACGTGCTCATCACCAAGGCCCAGGCTCTGGGCGTGTTAATTGAACTCGGCGCACCGGCAGAAGTCGTCGACGACATCAGGCAGCGCCGGTATGGCGACCCAGATCCAGCGTCCCAACCGTGGCTCACCCGCCGGGCGGAGCTGACCCTCGGATTTCTGCGGCCCGCGCTCGAACGGGCCATAGCCACAAGACGTAGCGGCTAGCCAACGTGATCGGTGGCAGGGTTCAGGTGTCCTCCACGCCATAGGTCTGGACAGCCAGCGCCGAGGAGTTCGTGAAAGATCAACGAGCTCGCTTTAACCTCGCTGCCCTAGTTACTCAAAACTCACTCAGCCGCACCGGCCCCACCGGCCCCACCGGGCTCCGCAGGACGGGGCTCCGCAGGCCGAAGATCGACCGTGAGCGTGAGGATGCCATCGACGATCGAAGCCTCGGCGTCTCCGAGCATTGCGAAATCCATGAAATCGAGTTGCGCCTGTTCCATGAACCTTCGCCGGTCGGGGCCCTCGATCGGAGGGATCCCGCGGTTGCGAACCGCCTGAGCGCGGACTCTGAAACGCTCGATCATGGCCTGCGGGTCGAACTCGTTCGGCATCCCGGTCGACTGTACCGGCCGACCGGCCGGCTGACGGAGCGTTCAACCGGACCCACTCGCAACGACTTTCGACGTTCGTCATTCCTGGTGAGGAATACAGCCGGGGAACCGGGCGAGCGCCGCAAGCGCCGCTACAAAACCTCAGTTAACGGAATGAACAGGACCTGCGAGCGATAAACTGGACCGGCTCGTGGGTCTACCCAGGGCGAAGACGCGCCCTTGGCGCGCCGCCCCGCCCCGGCCCGGTTCGACAAGGGAGTGCGTCGTGAAAAAGGGACGGCATCGCCGGTTCGAGGAAGCTCGGAGCCTCAAACGCGCCGTCGAGGGCGGAAGCCGACGCTGCGCTGAATGCGGAGCCGGCTCAGAAGACGAGCATGCATCGTGGTGCGAGGCTGAAGACGACGAGTTCAACGAGATGCTCGGCCTGGTCAACGGCTCATCGACCTCGTCATCTCACGCAGACGAAGATGACCCACTCGCAGACGATTGACCGGGCCGCCGACCAGCCCCGGCCCGGCCGCAGCCGTTCAGGAAAGCTTCGAGCGCAGCGCCGGGTGCCTGACCGGGACGACGGTCCCAGCTGATCGGTCGGAGGTAACCCTGCTCTGCCCGCCGCCGGCGGATAGTGCCACTGGGCTGGGACGGGACTCCTCTTTATCCGCCGCCCGCTTCTTCAGGTACCCGACCAGCAAGTTGTAGATCTCCACGCCGACCATCGCCTCGAGTTCGGGCTGAAGCTCCTTCCATACCGGCTGTAAGCCGACAAATGCCTCAGGAGACTCGGTGCACCACCAGTGGAAGTCGTAGCCACCCTCGCCCCAGTCCCTGCGGTCCCATTGACGCACTGTCGAGGTCACCCAGCCCTCGTCGGAGGTCGAGTCTTCCCGGCGAAGCGGGAGCTGCCAGCACACATCGGGCTTCAGGGTCATGTGGGGCACGCCGCGTTCCATGGCGGCCCTGTGCAGTGCGCAGCCGGGTCCCCCCGGGAAGCCCGGCCGGTTCAAGAAGATGCAGGCTCCGTCGACCATGCGGGTGACCAGGTCCCCGTCCTTACCGGTCTTGGCGATGCGCCAGGAGCCCTTTTCTGAGTTCGGCTTGGCCTTGCTCCTGAACTGCCACTGGTCGCTCGTGAGGGTCGCCGCGGCCACTGCCACCCGTTTCACGTCCTTTTTCCCCGTGAAATGGGCTCCATAGGAGCAACAGCCCTGCACCAGCTCTGGAGCGGGTCCGGTCAGCACCCCCTGGCATCCGTTTCCGAAGATGCAGGTCCAATTGCTCTCCATGAAGGTGACGTCGAAGATCCAGGTGCGCTCTTCTTCTGGGTCGGGAAAGCTCACCCATTCATGGGCGTCAGCAGGTACGGAGGTTGCCACCCGCGCACAGTATCTTCTCGGCCCGCGAAACAGCGTGAACTGTGGATGAACTGCGACGTTTCAGCTCTTCGTATGATGTTGAGGAGAGCTTCCTGCTCTCTGCGGAGGTAATGCGATGTCAGATCCCATTTTTGAGGTTGACGAATCCACCGATGAGCACATCGGTGCTCAGGCAGCCGTGGTGCAGATCACCTCGGCCGCGCGCGACGTCGTTCTCGGCGCCAGGGCCGCGGAGAACGACCCCGAGCATCTCGCCTTGTGGATCGAGGTAACGGGAGTAAACGGCAACGCCTTCACCTATGACATCTACTTCCAGTCGGTTTCCGACGCACACGAGAACGACGCCGTCTACGCAGATGACGAGCTCCCCATCGTGGTACCAGAAGCCGGGATCGAGCAGTTGCGGGGAGCCAAGCTCGACTTTTCCGACGAGGGTGACGGCGGTCTTGTCATCGTCAACCCGAACACCCCTCCACGCCGATCTTCGCCGTCTCCCCTGGGCGACCTGTCGGGGGATCTCGCGCAGCGGGTTCTCGCAGTTCTCGAAGAGCAGGTGAACCCGGCCATTGCTGCTCACGGTGGGCGTGCCGATCTCATGCGCATGGACGGCGAGATCGCGGTGCTCAGCCTGAGTGGGGGATGCC
>JBAPRR010000359.1:0-43771 GCA_049281195.1 Acidimicrobiales bacterium | reverse complement strand
AGGCGAACCTGCACTGGGAACTCTTTCAATTCCTTGGAAAACTGGAGCCGGTGATTTTCGTGCTCGAGAGGGATTGACGGCAGCATCTGGTCCTGTCCGACATGCTGAATTCCAGGTCAGAGGCTCTTAGTTACCGGCAAATTCAATTAGCAAGACCGGTTGCGATGGTGTAGAAATCGTGTTGCCGGTCGGCGGCGCCCGAAACCTCCAAGACCCAGAGGCAAGGCACGTATGCGAAGCGTTCACCAACCCTCCATTCATCGGAGGTCCGATGGCCAATGGGAAGTCAATTGTCCAGGATGCCTTGACGCGCAAAGGCTCGGCCTCGACATCCCTGTTGGGATCTGCCTTCCCATCCGCACCCGCGAGGTCGCACAGAGGCTTGTGGACAATCATCTGAGGTCTGTCGGTGAAGGGGACGTCCGTTCGGCCTGAGTCGGCACTGATTCTGCTTTTGTCGCGTCGCTGTACTGCTCGTCGAGCAAGGTACCGAAGCGTTTGGCGAACGTATGCACGTCCCCGGGCCATCGCGCCGAAACGTACCTTCCGTCTTCTACCACGTGTGCCGGGCGTGAGTTGTCTGCGGTGTCCCGATGGCGGCCGTCGTTCTTGATGCGGGCATCGGGATCCGCCGTACCCACATCGATGAAGTCGGACATCGTGGCGAGGGATCTGGTCACCTCTGACTGCACCGACATGTAGCCGTGCGGTTGTCCCTTTTGGTCGGGATATGTCCGGTAGTAATTCGGATCCCAGAACCGGATGAATCGGCCCAGTCCCGAGGCCATGCTCTCGAGGTGCCACGTGAGCGATGTGGTTTTACGTCCGTAAAGAACGGATTTTCCGGTGGCCGGATCCACGCTTCTTGCTGCCAGCAGTACGCCGTGACAGACCGCCGCGACCGGCTTGTCGGCGTTGAACGCGTCAATGACGAGTGCCTGAAGAACCTCGCTCTCCAGGTATCGGCGCATCCCACGAGCGCGGTGACCGCCGGGGAGCAAGAGGGCGTCGTAAGCGCCGATGTTCAGATCCGACCAACGACGGGGGTGCAGGAACTCCTCTGAGGTCGTCATCCGTGCGTAATCTGCTCGTGCACTCGAATCGGCTCTCAGGAACCGTCCGAATAAATCGGCTCTCCGTAAACCGGGGATCCATCCCCACGGGTCGAGACCGACGCCCGTGATCATGATGTCGTCGGCGCTACCGGGACTACCATTCGCGGTGGCGAACACTATCGAATGCCCCGACTGTGTCAGCACCTGCCAGCTGACCGCCACCTCGGTCGGATCGAAGTCCATATCAGGGATCGGTAGGAGCACGGTCGCCATCAGGTGTTCACTTTCTGTCCGAACGTGCCGCCCAGGGACCTCCCGCTCACGACGTTGCGACCCGCTCGTAATGCTCGACTGTGGGGAACGGGTCATAGAAGTGGTGCAGGAGCCGGCGCCACTCCTGGTACTGCTCGGACTCTCGGAATCCTTCGGTGTGATCTTCGAGACGATCCCACTCGACCAATAACAGGTACCTGGATGGCGACTCGATGCACCGTTCGAGCCGAACGGATCGGCACCCGGGCATCGACGAGATGATCGGGCGTGCCGACCTGAACGCTTCCTCGAAGTGCTCTGCTTCGCCCGCGACGACATTGAGTACGGCGTGTTCAAGGATCATCACGTCGGAAGCTAGCGCCCACAGCCAGCGCCTACATCCGACATGCTTGTCGGGATGACGCTCCGTATCTATCGGGAGGCGTACTTCTTTAGTTGGGTCATTCCCTCTTCGATCCCGCGGGAGAGCACGTCGAGGTCCTCTGTGGTGTCGTAGTCGCCCGTGATCCCGAAGTTGACCTGACCGTCGTACGAGAAGATCGCGATACCGATCCGCACCTGTCCGGCGAGCGGCACGTAGGGGAAGGCCTTGATCATCCGCCTTCCGACGCAATAGAGCGGGAACTGCGGCCCCGGGACGTTCGTGGTCACCGTGTTGACGTTGCGCTGGGCCACACGGGTTGCGATTCGCATGCCCATCGCCAGGAGCATTGGAGGAGCGAAGCCCGACATCGAGGTGAGTGCCTCTCCCGCGATGGCCTGCTTCGACTCCTTTAGATCCTGCATCTGGGCGGTGATTGCCTGGAGCCGTTGCTCAGGATCATCGATGCCGACGGGGAGCTCGGCGAACATCGCAGAGACCTTGTTCTCGAAAGTTCCGTCTCCGACGGCCTTCCCGCTCGCATCGCGTGGCCGGACGGAGACCGGGACGAGGGATCGAACGACGCGGTCGACCGATTCTCCGCGCTCGAGCAGCAGCTCGCGAAAACCGTTGGTGATGGCCGCGAGCACAACGTCGTTGAAGGTGCCACCGAGACCGTGGCGAACGGTTTTTATGTCAGCCACGTTCGTCGTCGCCCACGCATAGCGACGGTGCGGCCCGATCGGACCGTTCAGGCTGGAATGAAGTGTCGGTTTGATAACCCCGGCGAGCGCCGACAGCCCCTCTACGACGTCGCGCGAGTGCCGGAATGCGTTTCTGACGAACCTGGTGCTTGCTCTTACCGCCCTCACCTGCTCATAAGGGCTCTTGATCAGATCGAACACGGCCTGCGATGCCAGTGATGCCGCCGACGGGGCCGGCCGTGGTGTCCACTCGGACGGCTTCATCTTCGGGGGCTCCGGACTTGTGTCCATGACCACGGCGAGCAGGTCTGTTCCCGAGATCCCGTCGACGATCGCATGGTGCGTCTTGGCAAGCATTGCCCAATGCCCGTCTTCGAGGCCTTCGACGATCCAGATCTCCCACAGCGGCTTGGAGCGGTCGAGCTGTTGTGACATGACCCTGCCCACCAGCCTTCTGAGCTCCTCCTCGCCCCCCGGTGCAGGAAGAGCCGTATGGCGCAGGTGGTAGTCGATGTTGAAGTGGGGATCGTCGACCCAGACCGGTCGACCCAGATCGAAAGGAACGAATTGGGCGATCTGCCGGTATCGAGGGACGAGGGAGAGCTTGGAGCGCACCATGTCGACCACATCGCGGAAGTCCGGGTGCGGTCCCTCGAAAATCGTCACAGAGGCGATGTGCATGTGACTCACATCGTCCTCGACGTGCAGGAACATGGCGTCTTGTGGGCTCAGCCGGTCGAAGCTCACAGCTTCCTCCGTTCGTCAGGTGTGACCGCTACGAGTCTTGTCACCGAGGGATCGCAATTCAACGGGAAGCTCACTCGCCTCTTCGAATGCGGCTCTGACGACCCTGTCCGAGCGGTCCTCGGCCATCGGCCAAAGGCCCATCGCCGACCTCGAGCGCGATCCAGGCTCGATCGAGATGACCTCGGTTCCAGATTCCTTCAGGTGGGCGATCTCCCTCTGCAACCGCCTGTGGGCGCCCCAGCGGATCATCGCGTCGGGGCCACGGACGAGGCCTATGTCCGCCGACATGGGGGACACGATGATCACCTTGTCGAGACCCGCATTTCTCAGCACGTCCGCATTGGTAGGGGAGTAGACGCCACCGTCGAAGTACTCCACCCCGCCGATGGAGATCGGTGCGAAGTAGGCGGGAATAGCGCACGAAGCCAGTACGGCCGACGCCAAAGTGGAAGGAGGGGAGCCTGGTCGTCCGAACACCACACGGGCTCCGTCGTCGCGCCTGCTCACGCAGATCCACAGATCGTCGGGCCATGCCATTCCTACGAGCGAATCCAGGTGCTTCGCCCTGTCGGCTATCTCGACCATGCCCCTCGGAAGCAGGGTCATCGTCGCCACCCGGGGACGAAACGCCAGGGGACGTCGGATCGAACGTGTGATCAGGGCCGGGGTCGGAAGGCGCCAGGGCCTGAAAAGCTCCCACAAAGACGGGTGTGGCAGCGGAGTGGAGGAATCAGGTGTGATCCGCTCTAGTAACTCAGCGCCTTCGGCGCTCGGGGCTTCGTTGGTTGCGGATGCCGCCATGTCTGAAGCGGACAGTCCCATCCGCAAAAGAGTGGCGGTCACAGATCCGGCAGAGGTGCCCACGATGATCGAAGCATCACGGGGGTCCCAGCCCAAGGTCTGCTCGAGAGCCGCGAGGGTCCCGGCATGGTAGGCCTGTCCGACGACCCCTCCGGCCCCGAGAACGAGCCCGATCGAGCTGCTCATCTGACGCTCCGTTTCGAGGTCACGGTCGCAGCTTCGCGCATGGTGATCGGGGTGTGGAGATAACGGTGTTCGTCGGTAGCATTCCGAATATAAACATGGCTTCCTGTAATAAAGGCGGAGTGATCGCTTGATCATCGATCCGGCGGGTAACGAGCGGCTCCGGTTCAGGTCCTCTGAGCTCGGCTCCGAGACAGAGCTGGTCCCGGATTCCTACCCCGAACCCGAAGCCCCGGTTGTTCAGGCATTCGCGCTCTTCGACAATGTCTATGTCCTGGCCAGGAAGACCGACAGCCACCAGGCCGAAGAACACGATGAGATTTCTCGGAAGCTCAAGTTCGACCGAGTCGACCAATTCGATCTTCCCGAGGCCGACCGCATGTACGCGCTGGCGGTTCAGTTCGTGGCCGATCACGTCCGTCGCGTGCGGTCGGCACGATCCGTTACCCGAAAGCGACAGCTCGAACAGGGCGCGCTGGTTGTATCCGAGAAGAAGGTTCCCCGCTTCCCTTTCCGCTTCGCAAGGGTGAGGTGGACGATCGAGCACAGCTCTGTCATCGATCTGAGAGGCCATCGGGTGTTCCGTCCACGGCTGTCCAATATCGAAATACCACAGCGCAGCTTCATATGGGCCCCCGGTCCGGGTGACTCATTCGATCTTGCTTACATTCTCGGGAATGTCTGCGCCATCCTGCACCTGCACATCCCCGAGCCCCTCGCTGTAGTCGGGGACGTCGGAGGGGCGACCGACGATGTCATCGGTGGCCACTACGAGATCGAGCAGAAGAGAGGCACGGCCCGCGAGCAAGGAATTCGTCATCTGATTATTCCGGCCAGGTCGGGATTCATGCCCGGAGATCATCTCGGAGTGCGCTATTGGCCCGTGAACGACGTGAATGGGGCCGTCTTCTGCATGCTCGCTGCGGCGTGCCGCCAGTAGTCACGACCGGATCGACCGGTGATGCGATGATCGTCGGGTGACCGCTGCTCATGGCACCCACGACTACATCGAAGATCCGCGTAACGCCGACATCCTCATCTCTGTGAACGGTGAGCTGGTTCCGAGGGCGCAGGCGGTCGTGAGCGTCTTCGATGCCGGCTTTGTGCTCGGGGACGGGGTATGGGAGGGGCTACGGGTCACCGATGGGCATCCGGCGTTCCTGGAAGACCACCTCGATCGTCTCTACGAAGGTGCAGCGACGATCGCCCTCGACATCGGCCTGACCCGCGAGGAGCTGTCCGGGCAGATATACTGGACGCTCCGGGCGAACTCGATGACCGGCGACGGCGTACACGTCCGACTGATGGTCACTCGAGGACCCAAGTCCACGCCTTATCAGGATCCGCGCATGTCGGCGGGTCCCCCGACGATCGTCATCATCCCCGAGCACAAGGATCCTCTACCGAGCACTGTCGAACGCGGCCTGTCTCTGTTCACCGTGCACGTTCGCCGGGCGGCCCCCGACACGCTCGACCCGAAGCTCAATTCCCACAGCAAGTTGAACGACATCATGGCTTGCATCCAGGCCTATACGGCCGGCGCGGACGAGGCACTGATGCTCGATCAGCAGGGTTTCGTAGCCACGTGCAATTCCACCCACTTCTTCATTGTCCGCAAGGGCGAGGTGTGGACCTCTTCGGGTGATTACTGCCTCGGCGGGATCACCAGGCGAAACGTGCTGCGGATGTGCGCATCGGCGGGCATCCCGCATTTCGAGAAGAGGTTCAGCCTGACAGATGTTTATGGCGCAGAAGAAGCCTTCGTCACCGGCACCTTCGCCGGCGTCGTTCATGTGCACACGATCGACGGGCGCCGCATCGGATCGGGTGTCCGTGGACCGATGGTCGAACACCTGCAGGACCTGTACGGACAGCTGATACGAGCGGACGTTGCGGATCGCAAAGCACCGTGATCCCGGGCATTCGCCTGGCTGTGTGGTCCGGGCCGCGCAACATCTCCACCGCCCTGATGAGGTCGTGGGAGAACCGGCCGGATTGCAATGTCGTGGACGAGCCTCTTTACGCCTATTACCTTGTGGAATCAGGCGCCGATCACCCCGGGCGCGACGAGATCATCGAGGCAGGCGATCCGCGATCCGAGACGCTCGTTTCGCGGTTGACCGCTCCCACCGACGGGATCTTCTACCAGAAGCACATGGCCCACCACCTGATCGGACCGATCGGCCGGGATTGGATCCCACGCTTGACCAACGTCCTTTTGATCAGGGATCCCGCCGAGACGGTGGGTTCATATGTGAAGGTGCGCGAGAGGGTGGGCGACCGGGACATCGGCCTCATCCAGCAGATGGAGCTCTATGAACAGCTCGGCGGCAAGGTGCCTGTCATCGACGCCGCCGACTTTTTGCGGGATCCCGAGGGCTACCTGCGCTGGATGTGCGACCACATCGGCGTCGAGTTCACAGAGCGGATGCTCCACTGGCCCGCCGGCACCCGGGAGTCCGACGGAGTGTGGGCGCGCTATTGGTACGGGGCGGTTCAGTCGTCGACCGGATTCGAGCAGTACACGCCCCGGAGTGTCGAACTGGACGCATCAGCTCGGGACCTGGTCGAACGGAACCGCCGGCGTTACGAGCGCCTGCACGAAGCGCGGGTCAGACTGAGCAGACCGTTCAGGGCCGATCGCTGAGGTTCTCACCTCTTCTCATCAGCTGGTCCGTCCGCTCGAGGAGTGTGATGACGGCGCCTCTGGCGATCCGTTCAGAAAGCCGCCCCAGCCGGCTCAACGGACGCGCCATCGCTCCGACCGGCGGGACCTTTATGGCTGCATCGGCTACGCCCTTCGCCATCCGTAGCAGGGGGTTCGCCTCCACGATCGATGCGAAGTCGGTGCCCTCGAGCCGGTCCAGCCACGTATCGCCGGGGGTGCGAGGTTCGTCCTCGGAGATCTTCGTATCGGCGTTCTTCATACCGACCTGGTCGGTTCGAGCCGGTGAACCGGCCCGGTCGAGTGCATCGGAAGCGACTCGCACGTCTTTTACGTCGAACACCCCGTAGAGAACGTCGTGGGACCCCTGGCGACGGATCCGGTACCCGTGCGCGAGGGTTTCGGCAACCTCGTAGCCGCATGCCCAGTGCCCGGGTACGAACCGGGTGCGGACCTCGACCGCGGAGCCCGCTGGAACCAGGACCGTGTCGTCACCGGTGTCGGGATGGGTTCCAGGTCCGAGCAACAGGATCAGCAGGTCACTCGTCGGCTGGACGGCGACATGCTCGAAGTACTCCAAGCTCTCAGCCATTCGCCTTTGCATGCAGTGGTTCGAACATGGGGTCCCGCCCTGCTCGGTCGAAGCGACACACAATGGCGCTCGCCCCGAAACGCCTCGCTGAGCATAGGTTTGGGCTGTCATGAAAACGCGAATGCCTCCACGCGATTCCTGCTGGGTCGACCTCTTCCGAGCCGCGTTTCTTTTGGCGACGATCCGATACCCACGACTACGATCCGGCACATGGCAGACGAACATGACCATCAGATCGATACAGGGAAGGGCACCTTTCAGCTGACCGACCTCGGATCGCTGATGCCCGGGATGGCGGAGATCATGCCCCTCATCGGCGCCAGGATCTGGAAGTGCTACTACGCGGGCCAGGCCAAAAATCGCCCCCTGGCCCGGTTCCAATTGAAAGAAGCCGTCAACCTGATGGAAAAGGGCGCCTTCCTGCGTCCGAAGTACGCAGAGAACATGGACAAATTCATCACTGAAGACGTCGCCGCTCTCTCAAAGTGCATAGAGGGCGAAGACTGGGAGGGATTCGAGACGGCTTTCACCGCAATGGTTGACGCCGGCAACTCTTACCACGATGTTTATGACAAGTCGTTCCTGCGTTGGAGGATCCCGGACTCGCCACCTCCCGACCTCGACTTCACCCCCCGTTCATAGGGCCCACCAATCCAGCTGTCAGGTCGTCTGAGCCTGGCGCATGACGCAGGCGACGTCCGAATTGCCCTTCGGTCCGGTAGCAGCCCAGGTGGCCGAAGCATTGGGTGCCAAGCTGGCGATACTGATCTCGGCGGTTGAAACGATGGTGTCGCCCTTGGCCGTCACGAAGTCGACGATGATCTGAAAACCCTTGGTTCCGCTCGAAGAATTCCTTACGGTTCCATTCATCTGCCAATGGCCGGAGGCCACGTGACAGGCACCCTGGTGGACGTCGGCCCGTGCATTTTTTGTGACGTTGAACTGAACCAATGTGCCGGGTTTGAGCGTAACGGAAGTGAACGGTCGCGTGACGGGAGTCGATGATCGTGTGACGGAAGTGGACCTCTCAGGTGTCGATTCTCCTGAGGAGCATCCCCCGACGAGGACTGCGGCCAGTCCGGCAGCGACTCCTACGATCAACGCCGGCCTGACTGACCGAGCCAGGCTCGCCGTGATTCGTGACCCTCTCATGTGGCCGGGCATCCTATGGCCTCGGACCAACGGCCTCTCTCAGCGATTGACGAGTGCCCGGTCACGCTGCGCTTTCCCAGGCGCGGCGTGCTGTGTTTTCTGGTCCGTGTCGTTGTTGCGATCGGGCCGCCCCGGAAAGGCCAGCCAGCTCAGCACCAACAACTGCGAGACCAGGATCAGCCAAAGTGACCATTCGCCTTTTATGGCGACATGCAGCCACCAGGTGAGCCACACCGCCAACGCACTGGCAGCGCCGAGCCGCCACCACGGCAAGCTAGCCGCGCTGACGGGAAGAAGAGCCAAGGTCGGAGCCATGAAGTAGGGGAACAATTCCGGCTCGACGACTCTGAGAGAGAACAGCAACGCCACCGTCCAGATGACAAGGGCCGCGCCACGACGCTTGCTCGATGGGAGGAACCGCGCCAACACGAATGCCGCCGGGATCGCGGCGAGGGCTACTCCGGAGCGGAAGTAGGCCGCCACCCCTGGATTGAGGTTCCAGGTGGGACTGATGTACCCGAAGACGTCATAGACCTGTTGGTGCAGCAACTGCGACACGGTTACTCGCGGCTCCACGATCAGAGGGACGAGCAAGAAGGCCAGGGGCACCGCGACAACAGGCCCGAGCGCGCGAAGCCACTCTCGACGCTTTAAGAAGATGAAAGCGATCGGTATTGCCAGGAAGGCGAAGGGTTGAAACGCGAGCGCGACTCCCAGCCACCAGCCGGTGGCACGCGCGCGGCCCTCAAAGGCGGCCGCGATCCCGTAGAGCATTGCGCCGAGTGCGACCAGGTCCTCCGGGTGTCCGCTCAAGGGGATCGGAGGAAGCGTTATCGCCATGACACCGAGCACAAACAGGCGGCGACGGATGTGGGTGATTCCCATGCCGTTCATCCACCGGTCACAGGCACAGATGGGTAGCGCAATCGCACCCAGGTACAGCGGCCCGGCCACCCAGAACGCTGCCGGGTACAAGACCGCACTCGGGTAGGGGAACGGTAGACCGAAAGCGAGCCGAGCAACCGGTGCGATGATCGTCTGGAATGCAGGGGCGGTCTCGAGGGTTCGGTCGAGCACATAGAGGTGCCCGTAACCACCGGAAACGGTCAGGTTGGCCGCGTCGGCCCAGTTCTGCCAGAAGTCGCCGAACGAGGCCACACCCCACCACTCTCCGAAACCCCTAGTGACTGTGGACTCGAGCATGGTGAAGGCCATGGCGCCGACGACAGCTGCGGCAGACACTCCCAGACCCACTCTCCGACGGCCGACTGCTTCGGCGATGGAGACGAAGGGGCCTTTCCAACTTCCCCGCCGGCGGACGCATAAGACGACGCAAACTCCGAGGCCGGCGAGGATGCAGACCCAGAGAATGACCCATCCCAAATCCAGTCCGCCCTTCGATATCGGCACTCCCTCTTGGGGTAGCGCTGCGTACTGCTCATGCGCGGCAGGTGCAGCCAGTAGCGGTTTGAGTCCCGTGCGTGACTGCGAGCCGATCTCGATCAGGACGGCAACGTTTGCCCTCACGTACGCGACGACGTCGGCACCCTCGAGCGGTGCCTTCGAAGAGAAGGCGCACGAACCGGCCACCGAGTTCGGGATCCCGGGGATGCGGTACGGAGCTCCCGTCGGTCGGCCACCGGCCGACGCGCACATATCGGACGCATCTGCGAGTGGATTCTGAAGGTGGACAGAGGCGAGCGAGGTCGAAGAGACGAGCGTGATCAAGAGGCTGTAGCCACCGGCCGCCGAATCCCAGCGAGCCGCGGCGATATTCGTCGTCGTCGAGTGACCGCCCAGCCGATCGATGTTCCGTCGTAGCGCGTTTACATACGACTTGGAGTCACTCGCCGGAAAGGCTTGCCAGATCGCACCGGGATTCTGCGTCATGAAGGGCACCAACAGCGGATCGCCGGAGGCCACGTCGCCGCAGTCGGGCGGGCAGCGTGGGACCTCCGCATGCACTGTTGCTGCCGCCGCCGGCGATCCCGTCGTTGCAATGACCACAACGGGGAGCAGGACCGCCGTAAGGCACATGACTGTCGCAAATGCTGAGACTGACGCTCTGCGACCGCCGCCGTGAGTTCCGGACAGCTTGCCGGTCGCCGCCATCGGCTCAGGCTATAACTCCGGCGCGCAGTTCAGCCGGGCTCCGTCCGGTTGCTGACGTTGAGCCTACGAAGAGTCGCTACACGTGAAAGAGAACACAATCGCCGACTCGAGGTGCTGTGGACACTCTCCAGAACGAACCCTTACCCGCCATCCCAGAAAAATATTCACGAAAACTAAATTTGATGATGGCAAACCCCGAACCGTTGTGTTTAGATACTGCCGGAATCTCTCCGACGGCGGGGTCATTCGACCTAATTAGGTCATCCGGACCTAATTAATTCGTCGCGGGCAGACTGCGAAGCGGGTGGGCCTCCGAGCCCGCGCGAGATGGGAGAGGCATGTCGTCGAACGAGCTGTTCTCAGATGAGTCTTCTGCGTCTGAGGACCAAAGTGGTTCACGTCGATCCGGTCGCCTCAGTGGCTCCCGGTTCAGCTTGAAGGGATTCGGCCGGCTGGGCTTCGCCCTTTCGCTGCTGTTGGCGACGTTGATCGGCGTCACAGCCGGAGCGGTCGTCGGGATCACTCCTGCCTTCGCTACATCGGCGATCACGTGTATCGACCCCGCGTCCGCCGGCACGGCAGTGACGTTCCATGCGGGCGTTTCTTCGTACTACACGGTCGAATGCGAGGAAGAGACCGGCACCAGCGGCGTCTCGGCGTACCCGACGATCGCTGTCAACGCCAGCACTGTCCCGGCCGACGGCAATCCGACGCTCGCCACCAGTTGCACGACGGGAACCTCAGGCAGTGGTGCTACCGAGCAATACATAGAGGAGTGCAAGTACTCGGACACTCCGACCGCGGCCGACGAGTCTGGTACCGCTTACACGGCCAACTTCACCGCCACGCCAGGGGCATTCGCCGGGAGCACCCTGACGCCGATCACCTCCGGCACCTTGAGTGTGACAATCAACGCGCCCACGGTGACCTGTATCGACCCGGCCTCCGCCGGTAGCTCCACCACCTTCTTCGAAGGATCTGCCAACAGCTACACGGTCGAGTGCGAAGAGCAGAGCGGCCTCTCGTCGATCACTGCCTACCCGAGTTCGATCGCAATCAACACCGGTTCTCTGCCCGCAGACGGCAACCCCGCTTTCGCAACTTCGACGTCGAGCAGCCCCGCCTGCACGACGGGAACGTCCGGGTCAGGTACCACAGAGGAGTACATCCTCGAGTGCGCCCTGAGCGACACACCCACCACATCCGACGGTGGCAGCTACCCGCTCACCTTCACACCCACAGGAGCCGGAGGTGTCGGAACTGCCACCTCCGGGACCCTGACCGTGACGATCAGTCCTCCGAGCACGACGTGCTCAACGCCGGCCGCCGGTGGGACGTCTGTCTCATGGGTAGACGGAACAGCCGAGACCGAGACCCTCGACTGCTACAGCCAGGGGTTCGCGGCTACCAGTCCCGGGAACTACCCGGCGTCAATCACCATCAACTCCGGAAGCTTGCCGAGCGACGCCAGTGAGGCCACCTCCCTGTCGAGTTCGCCGGCTTGCACGACGGCCACCTCCGGCAGCGGCACGTCCGAGGAGTACGAGCTCGAGTGCGCCATAACCGACACTCCAGTGACGGCGGACAACGGCACCTACCATGTGACGTTCCTCGCCACCGGCGGCTCCAACGGAGCTCCCAACGCAGTGTCGGGCACGCTGACGATAACCATCAGCCAACCGGCCCCGAGCTGGGAGACCGACACCACCAAAGACGGGAACTACTTCTCCGCCATCAAGGGCGTGCCGTTCTGCTACGACATCGGCGTGACGACCAGCACCTCTGGTGGCGCAACTACCGGGAGCCCGTACTCGCTGCCCCTTACCAGCCTGACGGCAGGGACCACTCCTTCCGGCGTGACGAACTACCAGATCGAAAACGTCAACCTTGCCCTGGGTACTGCGCAGCTCTGCGGCACCAACAACAACAACGCGGCCAGCGCGCCGGTGACGATGGCGCCGGTAGCAACCAACTCCGGTGGGAGCGCGACCGACAGCATCCCGCTCTGGTCGCAGGGCGAGTGCACCTGGACCACAACCAGTGGGACCATCAGCATGTTCGACACGAACCAGGACCTCGAGACGGCCGGCTCGCAGTCGGCGTTCGGTGCAGCCATCACCAATGGAGTGACGGGCGGGACGAGCAAGAACTACCCGACGTGCACCGGCGGTGTCGGCGTCTCCGCTTCCGGTGGACTGGGAGATGCCTGGACGATCAACACGGCCAACCCGCTGCCGACGCCAACGGACACCAATCCATCTGCGTCCCAGGGCGACCTGCCGTCTTCGAACCTCGACCTGACGAGCGCCAGCAGCGGATCGGTCGGAGGTTGCTGGGGAGCAGTCAACATCCTCGCTTCGACCAGCACCACCAGCTTCGGATCAGGATCGACGGCGGACATGACGCTTCCGAGCACCTGGGCCAACGGAGGTGACTGCTCGTACGGTTCCCTCGGTTCGAACTCGGCCGGTGGCAACACCGACACAGCGGCGCACGGGCCGACCGGCGATGCCAACTGTCCGCCGTCTCAGGCAGACGTGAACGCGGGGTTGGTCGACTGCACGCTCGTCGCCTCTTCGGGGAACGACGAGAACGGGTCGACCAACTACACGAGCCTGGACCTCTTCTACAACAACCAGCCGGTGCCTCAGGCCCCAACGGCAACCTTGTCTACAAATTCCGTTGTGCCCGGGGACACCGTCAGCGTGACAGGGGGAACCAACTGGTGGGGATCTGCTGACGGCGCCCCGAACTCCGGTCCTTACGGTGACTTCCAGAACGACGCCTACGAGTTCTATCCGGTAAGCGCACCCAGCGTCTACATCGGTACCAGTCGGGCGACGGCAGTGCCGGTGCTCAACTCGACGGTCACCATCTCGTCGGACTCTTACGCTTGCACCGGGGCGGAATCGTCGACTGTCGGGCCGAACCCGTGCACGTTGACGGTAGGGGCACCAAGCGGCACGTTCACGGTTCCGTCGAACCTTTCGGCAGGCAGCTACAACATCTACATAGACGAGTCGAACACGACACCGCTTCCCGGAAACGGACCGAATGACTCGTACCAGACCGCCCGCGGTACGAACCTCGGCACCGCAGAGTCGGCGACCTCGATCGGGATCGAAGGTGTCGCGGTCGTCAAGACGTCGACGTCCTCGAGCTACACGGGCGCCGGTCAGACCCTGAACTACAACTACGCAGTAACCAACAACGGGCCGGACACGCTCACGAACATCGCGGTCAGCGACAACCTGATCCCGAGCGCGAACATCAGCTGCCCGAGCACCACCCTGAGCGGCTTCGGGAGCGAGAACTGCAGCGGCTCTTACGTGACAACCCAGGCTGATGCCGACCGTGGCTATGTGACGAACACGGCGACGGTGTCGGCGACGACGGTCAACAGCGAGACGGTGACCTCTGCTCCGTCCTCCGCCACCGTCGACGAGACGGGAGTGACGCCGTCGTTGAGCCTGTCCAAGTCAACGAACAGCGCAGGTTACGGCGCCGCGGGACAGACTCTGAACTACAGCTACCTGGTGACCAACACCGGGATCGTCACTGTGAGCGCCATCTCGGTGTCCGACAACCTGATCAACTCGGTCAGCTGCCCTGATTCGTCGCTCGCTCCTTCAGCCAGCGAAACCTGCGCGGGCTCGTACACCACAACTCAGGCTGACGTCGACAACGGTTCGGTGACGAACACAGCAACGGCGTCGGGTACGGCCTTCACCGGGTCTGTCTCATCGAACCCTTCGTCGGTCACGGTCGATGCCAACGAGGCAACCTCGAGCGTCACCCTCACGAAGTCCACCCTGAGCACTGGCTACGCGTCGGCTGGACAAACGATCACTTACAGCTACCTGGTTACGAACACGGGGACCACGACCGAGTCGAACATCGGCGTCAGTGACAACCTCATCCAGAGCGTCAGCTGTCCCTCTTCGACTCTGGCGCCCAGTGCGTCCGAAACGTGTACCGGGTCGTACGTGACCACACAAGCGGATGTCGACGCAGGAAGCGTCACCAACACGGCAACGGCTCAGGGGACCAACCCGTCTTCGGCGACGATCGAGTCCAACCAGTCGAGTGTGACGGTGAGCGCGTCGTACGCCACATCCTCGTTGAGTCTCACCAAGACGACTCTGTCTTCCGGATACGGCGCGGCGGGTCAGACCATCGACTACGACTACGTCGTCACGAACACGGGGACCACCACCGAGTCGAGCATCGCAGTGAGCGACAACTTGATCTCGAATGTGAGCTGCCCGTATTCAACGCTTGCGCCGAATGTGGATGAGACATGCACCGGCTCGTACGTGACCACCCAAGCGGATGTAGATGCCGGGAGCGTGACCAACAACGCCACCGCGACAGGTGTGAACCCGCAAGCGATCACGGAAACGTCCAATGAATCCTCGGTCACTGTCCAGGCGACTGGGGCTACATCCGGTCTGGCTCTGGTCAAGTCGGCCGTCACATCGGCATACGGGGCGGCCGGCGACGTGTTGGACTACGACTACACAGTTACCAACACGGGAACCACCACGGTCTCGGACATCGCTGTGACGGACAACCTGGTCGCCTCGGTCAGCTGTCCTGACTCATCCCTTGCGCCAAATGGTTCTGAGACCTGCACGGGCTCGTACTCAGTCAGCCAGGCCGATGTGGACGCTGGGAACGTGACCAACACAGCCACAGCTTCTGGTACCGACTCCGACGGCAAGTCCGTCACCTCGAACTCATCGAGCGTGACCGTTCCTGCCTCGAACGCGACCTCAACGCTGAGCCTGACCAAGTCGTCGTCGACGGCCAACTACTCGAACGCGGGTGACACGGTCGACTACTCCTACCTACTCACCAACACAGGGACCACCACGTTGTCGGGCGCTGCAGTCTCCGACGACCTGGTATCGAGCGTCTCCTGCCCGGGTGGGTCGTTGGCTCCTGGCGGCACCGAAACCTGCACGGGCAGCTACACCGTCACCGCGGCAGATGTGACGAATGGATCTGTCACCAACACTGCGACGGCTACGGCGAGCAACCCACAGGGCACGACGGTCACCTCGAACCAGTCATCGGTCTCGGTCCCGTCGACCTACACGACCACCGCGAGCATGCCTACGAGCCAAACCGCAGCACTGGGCGGTACCGACTCCGACATCGCCCAGGTGACAGGAAACGCGATCGCAGGCAACCCGGGCGGGTCCGTCACGTTCTACGAGTGCGGACCCACGGCCACGCCTGCTCCATGCACCTCACAGTCCGATCAGGTGGGTGGATCGGTGAGCGTGACCGCAAGTGGGAACGACGAAGCCATCGCAACCTCGGCATCCTTCGTTCCGACATCCACCGGGTACTGGTGTTTCGGCGCCTACTACCAGGGAGGCTCGTCGCCGAAGTACCTGGCGAGCTCGGATGAGTCCACTCACGAGTGCTTCGACGTAACTGCCGGGTCCACGTCGACCCAGACGACCATGACCAAGTCGACCATCGTTCTCGGCCACTCCGATACGGACAGCGCCACGATTACAGGCAATGCCGCCGGAGGGAGCCCGACCGGGTCGGTGACCTTCTACGAGTGCGGTCCCACGTCGAGCGTCACGCCTTGCACGTCGCAGTCGAACCAGGTCGGTGGCGCCGAGACGCTCAGTGCGGGTGCGAATCACACGTCGAGTACCACATCGGCGTCGTTCACCCCGACGTCTGCGGGCTACTGGTGCTTCGCCGGTTACTACTCGGGTGACTCGAACTACCAAGCGAGCTCCGACACGACGATCGACGAGTGCTTCGACGTCACTCCGGCTGCGTCCACGACGACGACCACACCTGCGATCGAGACGGTCTCTTTGGGGTCGAGTAACTCAGACAACGCGTCGGTAACCGGAAACACGGTCGGTGGCGCTCCGAGCGGGAGTGTCACCTTCTACGAGTGCGGCCCGACATCAAGTCCCGCACCGTGCAACTCGACTGCTCAGGCGGTCGGTCCAGCGGTCACTCTGACAGCCGGAGCGGGCGACGTTTCTTACGCCAGCTCGGCCAACTTCACGCCGACAGCTGTCGGGTATTGGTGCTTTGCCGCTGTCTACTCGTCGAGCACGAATTACAGCAGCAGCTCGGACACCTCGACGTCAGAGTGCTTCGATGTCATCGGAGCAACCATCACGAGTTTCACCCCGGCTTCTGGACCGGTAGGAACGGTCGTCACGATCAAGGGTACGGACTTGGGTGGTGCCACAAAAGTGACCATCGATGGCGTCAAGGCCACGATCTCGTCGAATACCGCCACAAAGATCAAGGTGACAGTGGCTGCGGGCACCCACACCGGTTACATCAAGGTGGTCACTCCAGACGGAAACGCGACCAGCGCGACAGAGTTCAAGGTCACTTGAACCTCATAGTGGTAAACGGGGAGCAGCCGACAAGCGCGGCTGTTCCCCGGATCGGCAAATGCAGGAACGATTGGGAGGGTAGATGAATTCAAGACCGGTGCGCCTGGCTTCGGCTCGGATCCTGGTGGTGGTAGCGATGAGCCTCGGCGGCGTCGCGGCATTCGCCTCGACAGCCTCTGCCAGTACCAACAACTGGTACGTGTCGACTTCAGGCAGCAACACCAACAACAACTGTGCGGCGTCCAATCATCCTTGCGCCACGCTTCAGCACGCTGTTGTCGAGCAGGCCGCCAGCGCGACGACCGGAACGATCAATGTCGCGGCTGGAACCTATGTCGGGCAGGTCGCCCTTTGCACCGGTAACGACAACGTCGTGATCAAAGGAGCGAGTGAGTCATCGACCACCATCGAGCCACCGGCAGCGGGCCTGGCGAGCGACTCGGACACCGACACGACGAATCCACAGTTCTATGTCATCGATGTCTGTCCGGGAACGACCGGAGTCCTGATAGAGAAGCTGACCGTGAACGGGCTGAATGCCAATTCGTTCTTCGACAATGACGGGGACGGGTGTTCGCAGAGTTTCGACGGGATCTACTTCCACGAATCTTCAGGAACCGTCAAGAAGGTGGAAGTCACCGGAATCGACATGCCACCGGATGAATTCGGGTGTCAGGGTGGTACCGGCATTTACGTGAACAGTGACAGCAGCTATCCCTCTGACGTCTCGATAAAGAAGTCGTCGCTGACGGCGCCCGCCTTCACCGCAACGACGTCCGCCAACCTGCCCTCAGGGACCTACTCCCAGTCGCAGCACGAGATCCTCCCAGTCAGCGCGGAGCCTGCCGGATACACCGGTGGAGATGTGCTCGTCGGTGGTTACGAGATGACCGCCACGCCGGACAACGCCACCAGCCTTTACGTGGCGGGTACCGTTCCGACGACCGTCCCATCCGGTTCGACCGTTAATTACAACCCGTACACCCCCGCTTACGACAAGAACGGGATCGCGTGCAATGACAACTACACCACTTGCACGATCGTAGGTTCGACCGTCGAGGGTGTCGGGCCGAACAATGGGATCGGGCAGAACGGCATCCTCGCTTGGGGAGCGGCCTCGGTGACTATCGGTGGCCCTACAGCGGCTGACGCCAACACGGTCACCGGTGACTCCTGGACCGGCGGGGGTTACGGGAACAACGGGTCAGGAATACTTCTGCTCAATGGCGGCACCTTCGACGTCGTCGGCAACACGGTCTCGAACTCGGACGTCGACATCTACGCCGGAGAAGTGCAGGCGTACGGGATCGTCGACCCCAATCCGGGGACATGGACGATCAATGACAACACCGTGTCGGGCGCTACCGATGTGGGACTCTCTGCTGGGGTATCCGGCTATGGAGCCGGAATTCAGCTGGACAGCACTACCAACAACGTCGAAGTGACCAACAACAACGTCAGCGGGAGTGCAGTGTCCAACATCCTGCTCACGGGCGTCAGCAATGCCACGATCGGGGGACTCGGCTCCAACGAGGGCAATCACATCAGCGGTAGTGCCACTGGTGCCGGGATCGTCGTCGGAGGACCCGGATCAGAGTGCGAGTACGCATACGGGAACAGCTGCGCTCCTGGAGCAGGGAACCCTGATCAGTTCTCGAGCACGTTCGACGGCATCTTCCGCAACCATGTGACCGGCAACGGTGCGGGACTCATCATGCTCGGGACGTACAACCCGGCGATTGTCGGCCAGTCGGACCCGGATGCCGCCTACTCGAACGAGGTCGGTGGGAACACATTCTCGAACCTCGGCTTCAACGTGGGGGACTTCAGCGGTTACACGGGGACGCCACCTTCGAATACTTACGGCACACCGTCGGCAGACACCTGCGAGCCGACGTTGGGCGGTTCGGCCTATCTGGGATCGAACTACTACGGCTGCTGATCCAAACTGATCAAGTCGAATGCTGTCGATCGGGGCCCGAAAGGGTCCCGCTCGACTGGTTATGGCGCCGGGGCGATCCGGGATTGCGGACTGCTGAGATCTGCCTCACACATCAGACGTCGTGTGTCAGCACCGTAGAGAGCCACGCAAGCGCGACTTGGATCCGCTCGCGTGATCGTCCCCCGTGGTTTCCCTCGTTCTCGGTGGCCACATGTGACACCCCTGCCGCGCTCAAATAGTGGCTGAGGAGCCGGTGTCCCCACTGGAGTCTGTAGTCGTCGTTGATACCGACGTCGAGAAGGATCCCCGATAGTCGCATCAGATTGTCGATCCGGTCACGCCAGCTCACCACCGGATCGAACGCCAGCCAGCGATCCCACACCGGTTGGATCAGCTCGCCGGTAGGGAAGTCCACAGGCAGATCGACGAAGAACGGCGGATCGTCGACGTTCGGCGAATAGCAGGCCGCGGAGGCATAGGTTGTCTGAGAGAGGTCGTTGCCCTCGGTGGGGCCTGCAGGAGCGTCCGGCCAGAGGCTGCTCAAGAAGTCGTAGACGATCGTCTTCAACGTCATGTCGAAGAACGAATCTCCGGACAGCATCGCCATCGCCGAGAAAACATCCGGGTTCCGCGAACAGAGGTGCCACGCGCCGAAGCCCCCCGATGAAAAGCCCAAAACACCGCGGCTCGACTCGGACGGGATCGTGCGGAAATCCCGGTCCACCTGAGAGACAACTTCTTCTGTCACGTAGTCTTCAAAGCCTCCGCACACGGGCGAGTTCACCCACTGGCTGCACCCGTAGCTGGTCCAACCGTCGGGGATCACGACGATCATCGGGGGGACCCCCAACCTTCTGAACACGGGGTCGAGAACGTCCTCGATCGGAGGCACCCAGCGCTGGCGGTCGGTGGCGGGAGTGACCAGGTTCTGTGCCTGCTGCCCGAACGCGTGCAGCAGGAAGGCGGTCGGGTAGTGGCGATCAGAGGTCTCGTATCCCGGCGGAAGGTAGACGAACAGATCCCGATCTGTGGGATCGCCGAGCTTGTTACCTGCGAGATGGGCGCTGTCTATCCGTGAACCTACGATCACGTCGCGCAACGTTACGTTCAGTTCTCAGGATCCGTAGGTCGCAATCGTTGGCACCTGCTTCGATCGCTCCCGGTCCGGCCGTTATCGTGGGCTACCGGACAGGGACGGCTTTGCGCCTACGGGGAGGATTCGGCATGTCTCACCACGACCGTTCCAAGGAGAACAGAGTCCCGATAATCGCTGCCCTGGTGGCGATCCTGGCGGTGTCCACGTTCATCGCCAGGAAGAAGGGTTATTCCATCGGCGTCAACACCATCGTCAGGTGCAGCAAGGGACACCTCTTCACCACCATCTGGATACCTGGCGGCTCCTTGAAGGCGTTGCGTCTCGGATGGAAGAGATTTCAGTACTGCCCGGTGGGGAAGCACTGGTCGATGGTTACTCCGGTGAAGGACTCCGACCTGACCGACGAGCAGAAGCGGTTCGCGAAGGAGCACCACGACATACGAATTCCCTGATGTTCGGTTACCAACGTGCCTGCAGGTTGAGTAGAGAGTCGAGGTAAGCACGCTCGCGTCCGCTCATGTCGGAGAACTGGATGCCGACCCGCAGACGGTCTTCTCCTCGTGCCCTCGTGTCACGGATCTCGCCCCTTAGGCGAAGCGCCAGCACCAGGGTCTCACCAACCTCAATGTCGGGATCCGGATTGGATATCTCGACGCCGGCGCCCCCGCAAGAAATGTCCAGGACCCGGCAACCTCTCCAGATGTGTTTGGGGTCGACGGACCCCTCGATAGCGAAGGACCCGGGCCAATCGACAATCTGACGGGGGAGCAGCCTGCGGATCTGGGTTTCCATGGGTTCGTCCTTTCGGCCCGGCTCGCGCTCCGGTCCGTGTGTGCGTGGCGTCGCCTCCGCATGGGAGAACGCTGTGAGGTCGCCAGCTTGGTGGTCCCCGACAATCGTTGTGTCGCCGTTGCTGCCCCTTGGTTCATGACCTCTACTTGCGCTCCGCTCCGGCGATGTGTAAACCCAGCACAGGCGGATCCACGTACCGCCCCTTCCTGCACCCCTTCCCCTTCCCCTTGCTCTCATCGAAAACGGTGAACTGACCACCCATGAGTGACTCAATGCCACCCCATGGCAATCAAACCGGGGCGCCCGCACGTCAGCGCTCCGGGTCCGTCGCCGTAGGCGAGCGCTCCGATCGGGCCCGGTGGTTCGAGGACCAGTTCATTCGGATCAGCGAGAACGTCGAGACCTTCATCCGGGGGAAATCGTCCGTGGTCCGCCTGGCTCTGGTGTGCATGATGGGCGAGGGCCACCTGCTCATCGATGACATTCCCGGCGTCGGAAAGACCTCGCTCGCCAAGGCCATCGCCAACTCGATAAATGGGTCGATGAACAGGATCCAGTTCACTCCTGACCTGTTGCCCTCCGACGTGATCGGAGTCCCGGTGTGGAATCAGCGCACATCGGACTTCGAGTTCCGTCCCGGCCCCGTCTTCACGAACCTGCTCGTGGGCGACGAGATCAACAGGGCTTCGCCTAAGACTCAGTCCGCACTCCTCGAGGTGATGGAAGAGGGCCATGTGACAGTCGACGGCATCACTCACGATGTGCCTCGACCTTTCGTAGTGCTCGCTACCCAGAATCCGATCGAGTTCGACGGCACCTACCGGCTACCCGAGGCCCAGATCGACCGCTTCATGATGCGCATGGAGATGGGCTACCCGGAACACGCTGCCGAGGTGGAAGTGCTCCGCAATCGTTCCGCAGGACGCGATGTCGACGAGGTCAAGCCTGTCTGCGACATCCGCACCGTTCAGACGATGATGAGCCTCGTTCGCGAGATCTATGTGGCACCGTCGCTCTACAACTACGTGGTCACGATCTGTGCGGGCACGCGCAAGGTGTCGGAGCTGCGGCTCGGCGTCTCTCCCCGTGGAAGCCTGGCCCTTCTCATAGCGTCACAGGCGTGGGCCGCAGCAGCCGGACGCGAGTTCGTAACCCCGGACGACATCAAGGCACTGGCTCCGCACGTTCTCTCACACCGGATGCTTCTTACGTCCGAGGCGGAACTGGCCGGGGCGACCGCGCAATCGATCCTCCAGCGGATCATCTCGGCAGTCCCGGTGCCCGATGATCGCATAAGGGAGTAACTCCCAGTGCCGACCAGAAACGGCATCGCTTTTTTCTGTCTGACGGCCCTTCTTTTGATAGCCGGGATCGTCCTTAACTACACGCCCGTCATCCTGGTGGCGTCGGGAATGATCGCCTGCCTGGTGGTCGCCGTTATCTGGCTGGGGCTGCGACCCGATCTCCAAGTCCGGCGCCAGGTCGTCCCGGCGCGTGTCACCGAGGGCGAAGCGGCTAACGGCGTCCTGCATGTGACGAATTCCGGAAAGCGTCGATGTCCGCCGCTTGTTGCTACCGAGTCCACGCCAAATGGGTACCTCGGTATCTCTCTTCCAGGCCTCCACTCGGGTGCCACGTACGACACGACCTACCGGATCCCGACGGACCGCAGGGGGTGTTACAAAATCGGGCCCCTTCGGGTCGGCTACGCAGATCCGCTCCGTCTCATAAACGTTTCGAAGACCGACGGGTACGAGAGCCTGCTGTGGGTTCACCCGCGTATATATAAGGTCAAGCCAATTCCCACCTCCTACTCGCAAGAGGCTGAGGGACCTACGAGCCTCGGTGCTCCGCGTGGTGGCATCACCTTCCACTCGCTGCGCGACTACGTGCCCGGAGACGACCCGCGATTGATCCACTGGCGTTCGACGGCGAGGACCGGGCACCTGATGGTGAGGCACACAGTCGTGACCAACGAGCCGCGCCTGTTGATCGTCCTCGACACGTCTGCACGCTCGTATCTGAGGGAGTCCTTCGAAGAAGCCGTGCGGGTCGCTGCGTCTTTGATCATGGCCGGAGCTGATCAACGATTTCCCACGGATTTCCGAACGACCGGAGGTATCTCCGGCAGCATCGACCCGGCCGGTGCTGGACGGATCGACGTTCTCGACAAGCTCGCCTCGGTGAAGGTGAGCGATGACGACCCGGGACTGCGGGCCTTGATCCGAATAGGAACGGTCAGGGATCGTGGGATGTCGCTCGGTGTGGTTACGGGCAGGCCCTCTAGAGAACGGGCCAAGGGCCTCGCTTCGGTGCGGAACCGATTCCAGACGGTGACCATGGTCCAAATCGGCGAAGCAAGCGGCGGTCGACCCCCCATCTCCTTGAGCGGGGTACTCGCTGTGAACGCATCGACCAGCGAGGAATGGGTTCACAAGTGGAAGGCGGTCGTCGGATGACCGCCCGACCGGCAAAGTGGGTCGCGAAGCTCCAGGTCGATTTCGACTCACTTTTCTTGGCGGTCGCGGCCTTCGTCGCCGTCACCCCCTTTGCACGCCAATACTCGGCGTGGGGTTATCTGGCCCCCGTAGCCGGAGGCGTCATCGTCGCGTTCGTACTCGAGCTGTGGCTGTCTCCATCGCGAAGACTGCTCATAGATCTCCCCGCCCAGGCCTTGGCACTTTTCGTCTACCTGACCGTGGTTGTTTTCCATCTTTCGACCGGGCACGGGGCATTCGGAGCATGGAATGGGCTGATCGGATCCTGGTCTCAGAACCTGTCTTTGTACGTGCCCATCCCGGAGACGGCTTCTGTGGTCGCGCTGCCTGTCGCACTGGCCTGGTTGGCTGTCGTCCTCGGCGTCGGAATGAGCATCAGGACCCGTTCGGTGATCGGACCGGCCATCCCGGTAATAGCCGTGTGGATCCTCGCTCAGATGTTCACCGGACATCAAGCGATCGGGTCCTCTGTATGGCCTCTTCTCGTGCTGTTGCTCGTACTTGCCAGCGTGGTTCTGCGCGCCAACCGTGGTCGCAAGGTCCAAAGGGCTGAGTCGACCGGCGGCTACATGTCAGGTGTGGCCGTCCAGGCGAGGACGATCGGAGGCCTTTGGCTCTGGTACGCGATCGTCGCCGGCTGCGTGGTGGTCGCGCTGCTGGTCAGCTCGGTGGTGCCGGCATCGCCTGCAAGCGACCGGTTCGATCTGCACGATTACTACCACTTGCCGGTCCGGATAAATCAGACGTACAGCCCGCTGTCCGAGGTACCGGCGCAGCTGAACACCAAAGCGAACGGGGACCCCGTCCTGTTCGTTGTTCGTTTAAGTGGAATCCCTGACCGCGTAGCGATAAGACACGTTCCGATCGCCATCCTCGATCAGTACAACGGCATCGTCTGGCAGACCGGGTCTCAATTCACTCAAGTGAACTCTGGACTCCCCCAGGCTTCGGACCCGAGTCCCGGAAACGCGGCAACAATTCAACAGACTTACACGATCGAGAACATGTCAGGTCCCTTCCTTCCGGCACTCGAGCAGCCGGTGAGAGTTTCCGGCAAGGGCCTCGCCTTCGACGAGCTGACGGGGACTCTCGCGGCCACCGGCTCGGACACAAAGGGCTACTCCTATTCGGTGGAGTCCGATGTGCCACCTGCAGCACTCGCGTTCGACGATCCGCGAATCCTCGACACACAGAATGCGAGTCAAGGCGTCAACAGTTCCGCGAAGGCCTATCTGCAGGTTCCGTCCGGCATCCCGGCCGTCCTTCTCGCATTCGATGACCAGGTCGTCCCGACTGGAACTTCGGAACTGTCATGGCTGGACGCGCTCGACAAGGATCTGCAGTCGCCTCGTTTCGACTACAGCACCACGGCCGAGCCGGGCCACAGTCTCGGCAGGCTCGCCGCCATGTTCGCCACCGGCGTTGCGGGTTCTCAGTACTCCAGGTACGGCACTGCAGAGCAATTCGCAGCCGTGTTCGCGCTGCTGGCTCGTATGAGGGGCTATCCCGCACGCGTCGTGGTCGGATACACGATCGACAAACCAGGCGGTGCGCAGAACGGGAAAGCGATATCTGTCACTGCGGGTGAGATAACCGCGTGGGACGAGGTCGACGTGAACGGCCTCGGTTGGGTGGCGTTCGATCCGATCGCAACGGAACAGAACTCGGTCGTGCCGCCACCGTCTGTTTCGCAGCCGACACCTTCTACCGTGGTTCCAACCACGGCCAGGTCTGGAAACGTCAAGAGCGCCACCCCGTCGACTTTCACGTACCACAACGCCCCGCCTGAAAGTGGGACGTTTCCCTTCTGGATCATCCTTCCGATCATTCTCATCCTGCTTATCGCCTTGATCGTCTTGTTGAAGATCTATCGCCGTCGCCGGCGCGAGAGGGCCGGTACAGTCGCGCAGCGCGTCGTCGGCGCATGGCACGAAACCGAGGAGTACCTGCGCGCGACGGGCTTGCGCGTGACATCGGGGATGACGGTTACCGAAGTGGTTGCGGCCTGTGAGGTGAGGCTTACCGCGGAAGTGGTCAGGCGCGTAGCCGATTTCCAACCGATTTTGGACCTGGCTCTCTACTCCCCGTCGGAGCCTGAGGAGCCTCTGGCGACCCAAGCATGGGATGTCGAACGCGATGCTGTTCGTCTCATGAAGGGGGAAGTGGGAGTAAAAGCTCGTATCCGTTACGTGGCAGATCCCCGTTCACTGCAGAACGCGAGGTCCCGTCCCCGATGACGAGGCTCAAGGGCCTCTACGCCAGGTCCAAGGGGCGGATTACAACCACGATCGCCGGGATCGTTGTGGTGGGTGCTTTCGCGATCGTGATGGTCGGCCATCACGCCGTGTCGAACGAGGTGATAAGCGCTCAACCCGATACCGCCTGGTTCTCGTCTTCCGGCACGGGGTCTGTTTCTCTGCTTGACGGGCTCACTCTTACAAGAGCGGCCTATCTGCAGAATGTCGCGCCCGCCGACGACACCATCCAGACCGTCCAGTCGGGGGCCGGTGCATATCTCGTCGATCTGACCAGGGGCACCGTGACCACCCTCGATGGAGAGCTCCTTGAAGCCGGGAAGACGGTCAGCTTCGGGAGCCCTGCGTACGCGAGCGGACTGCAGATCTTCTCCAACGGGTCGGTCAGCTGGATCGAAACCGGAAGCAGCATCGGTGACGATTCAGTACAACAAGTAAACCCGGCGACACTTGGTCCGATCGGGCGGCCGATCGTGTCTTCTAAGACACTGCAGCAGGTGGCGCTAGCTCCGAACGGCGTGTTGTGGAGCATCGACAAAGACGGGGACGTTGATTCCTACGCTGGGGCTGCACTGCGTTCTCAGGCGAACATCGGCTATTCCGGTCAGGCGGATCTGGTCATGCAGGGGAATACCCCCGTCGTCGTCACCCAGAGCTTCAGCCGATCTCAGGTCCTCGTGCTGAATCCGGCTTCCGGTGAGGTGCAGAGCACGTTCAACCTCTCCATCCCGGTGACCACATCAGGTTGGGTTACCGCAGGCTCTTCCGGTGTCGTGAGTGTCCTCGACGAAGGTAGCGATCACATTCAGATCTTCGACAGCGCAACCGGATCGATCGTCTCGTCCCAACTCGGTATTCAAGAACCGTCGACCCCTGATGTGCTCGGGACGCCGGTGATAACCGGCGGGGTCATCTACGTGCCGGACGTGACGAGCGGGAAGGTGTACCTGGTCCGGGCATCCAACGGTCACCTTCTCAATGTGTTCCCTCTCGACGTGGACCGGATGGCCTTCTATCTGACCGTGCAGCACGACTTCGTCTGGTACGACGTGCCGACGAGCTACCAGACCGGCGTCATCACGTTGAACGGTCCGGAACCGATCCTCGTATCTGGATCATCCACGACCGCAACTTCCGCACCTCCTCCTGTACAGAAGAACAAGAACACCGCAGGTTCGACACCAAGCAGTACTTCCGGGTCAGGCACCGTTCCCACGTCGACCTCCACCACGGTATCCACGTCCAACGAGGTGACAGTTCCGTACATCGTCGGGCTCTCGTCCACTGAGGCACTCGGCGATCTCGAAGCAGCCGGACTCACCTGCAGCGGCTGTACAGGGGGCGGAACTGTTGCCACCCAGAGTCCGGCCGCGAACAAGAAGGTTCCCTTCGGCACGACCGTCGACGTGACGCTGGGCGTCCCCAGGCTCCCCCAGGTGATCGGATCGACGCTTCCCCCGGCGCAGGTGGGCCAGAACTACGAGGGCCAGCTCGAAGCCACTGGGGGCACGGGTGTCCTCGTGTTCACGATCATTCCGCCCGAGCCGGGGAGCTGGTTGGCGCTCAACGGGGGTTCGGTCGAGGAGAACGGCGACTTCGACCAACCTCTGAACGGGATGCCGAGTGATCCGGGAACCGTAACCTTCAGTGCTTTCGTGACCGACTCTGCCGGCGCGCAGTCCGCTACCGTCAATTTTTCCATCACGGTGGGAGACAACCAAGGCAGCCAACCCGATGCGTACATAACGCAACCGCAACAGAACGCGGTGACAGTCGTGGATACCGGAACAGCCGGAATCGTGTCCAGCTCGATCCCCGTTGGTCAGGAACCCGTGGCGGTTGCGATAACTCCGAACGGAGCGGATGCCTACGTGCTGAACGCTCAGGGAAACGGCGGAGCCGATGGGACAATCACGGTCATCAACACGCAGAAGAACACTCCATCGGGCGACCAGATCACCGTAGGGATAAATCCTTCCGCCATAGCGATCAGCCCGAACGGAGCCTCCGCCTATGTGGTGAACGAAGGCTCGGACAACGTGAGTGTGATCGATACCGCCACCGGCGCCGTCACCAAGACGATCGCAGTAGGTGGCGGTCCGGACTCGATCGCCATAACACCGAACGGCGCAACGGCATATGTGGCGAACGGGACCTCGGACAGCATCTCGGTTATCTCCACATCTTCCGGTCAGGTCGGAACCATCACATCCAATCTGGGTTTGGACCCCGTTGCCATTGCGGTTACACCCAGCGGGCAGTACGCCTACATTGTCTGCGAGGACTCTGACGGGGTCAGTGTGTTGAACACGTCGAGCGGTTCCATCAGCGCCAGCGCTGTGCAAACTGGTTTCAAGCCAACCGGGATCGCAATTACGCCTGACGGCAAAACGGCGTACGTGGCCAACAGTGAATCGGGAACTGCCACGGTCATCTCTACCTCCAATCAAACAGTCGCGGGCACGATCACTGTCGGCAACTCTCCCCAGTTCGTAGCGGTGACTCCGAACGGGGAGTACGCCTATGTGACGGACACACAGTCGAAACAGGTGAGCTTGATCGACACGGCGGACAACGAGACCGAAACACCGGTGGTGATCGGCTCGAATCCGGCTGGCTTGGCCATAACCCCGGATCAGGCTCCGGCAGCGACCTTGTACACCAGTCCGGCTCCGGCCGGCAGCGTCACGACATTCAATGCGACAGGCTCACAGGCGGTGTCGAGCCCCATCGCCTCCTACGCCTGGAAATTCGGCGACGGCTCCGCCCTTAAGAAGACATCTGTTCCGGTCATCACCCACGTGTATGCGAAAGCAGGTAACTACAAGGTGCAACTGACGGAGACCGACGAAGCCGGAACGTCGACGACCGTCGTTTTCACGGGACAGACCGTCAGTCTCGACGGTGGCCCACAGGCGAGCACATCGTCGGAGGTATCGATCCCGGCGGCGCAGAAAGGGTCTCCGATTCGAACCCCGGGATACCGTTCGCTAAGCGCTGTCAGCTACCGAAGAGAAGTGAATCGGTTACAAGTCCCGAGCTGACAACTACCAATCCCTTGCATTGACCAACTATCTCTCACAGGAACCACAATCGGAAATGCTGATGCACCGAATGAGATTCCTACGTATGGGTCGGTAATTCTCACAATCCGCCCTATTTCGCCCACCTTCCAAGCCCTTTCTTCGCGGCTGGTGCGCGAGGTGGTTCAAGGAATCCGTGGCCGGGGTCGATAGCGCCCTTATAAGTGCCCCGAGGGAAGGTTTTGAATGTCGACTTTCACGCGCAAGCCACCACCTGACGAACCCACGCACGGTACGCGCAGGTGGCTCTCTGTCTTAGCGGCAGCCTCTCTGATGACCGGAGTCGGTCTTCTGTTCTCAGGCCCAGCAGTCGCTACGACCACAACCACGCCTGAGCTGAGTGTCATCGCCGGGACGGGAGTCAGCGGAGCCGCCGTTCCGGGACCCGCCGCCAGTTCGCCGATCCAGGGCGCTTATGCGATAACCACCGACCATGCCGGTGACATCTACGCCGCTTCCAACAACCAGATAGTGAAGATCACACCGGGCGGAACTCTTTCCATAGTCGTAGGAAACGGCATTACTGGAACTCCCGTGCCCGGACCGGCCACATCTTCTCCCCTCGACTATCCCGACGGCCTCGCGGTCGACTCGAGCGGCAACCTGTACATATCCAACGAGGAGTCCAGTCAGATCTTGAAGGTGACGCCATCTGGAACCTTGTCGGTGATCTCCGGGACCGGAACCGCGGGAGCCGTCGTTCCGGGCCCGGCGTCCAGTTCACCGCTGGACGACCCTTGGGGTCTCGGCATTGACTCTTCGGGCAACCTGTATGTCGGGTTCTACTCACAGTACGCCGTTGCAAAGATCACACCGTCCGGGACGATATCGATCTTCGCTGGCAACAGCACGTTTGGAGACCCGGTTCCGGGACCAGCTCTCGACTCACCGATGGGTTCGATCGCCGGATTCGCGTTCGACTCCGATGGCGACGTCTACATGAGCGACTACTACAAGTGCGACATTTACAAGGTAACTCCCTCGGGAACGCTGTCTATATATGCGGGGACCACGCATTGCAGTCCGGAGATACCGGGTCCGGCGACCAGCTCTCCAATCGGATACATGTACGGCGGTATGGCCATGGACTCTGCTGGGAACCTCTACTTCGCGGACACCGGTGACGAGACCATCGACGAGGTGAGCAGTTCGGGAACGCTTTCCATCGTCGCCGGAATCGAGGACTCCCATGGTGCACCAACTCCTGGCACCCCCACCGGTTCGGATCTCGACGACCCTTATGCTGTCTCCATCGACAGTACTGGGGACCTCTACGTCGACGACTTTGGAAACTATGACATCGAGAAGGTGACGGGAGTGGTAGCGATACCGACGCCACCCCCGCCTGCGGTATCGGGCTACTGGCTCGCTGGTTCTGACGGCGGAGTGTTCTCCTTCGGTGCCTCGTTCTACGGGTCCGCTACCAACCTGCGCCTGTCGAAGCCCATCGTCGGAATCGCGTCCAGCCCAGACGGGCTCGGTTACTTCCTGGCCGGAAGTGACGGCGGCGTCTTCGCATACGGCGACGCGGTGTTCCACGGGTCTCTGGTTGCGAGCGACATTGCGGTCGACGACATAGTCGGTATCGCCACAGATCCGACTACCGGTGGCTACTGGCTGGTCGGGTCGAACGGCGGCGTTTTCAGCTACGACGCTCCGTTCTACGGTTCGCTCGGGACCTCATCGGGCGCGGTCGATGACATCGTCGGAATCGCTTCGACCGCCAACGGCGAGGGCTATTACCTGGTGGGATCGAACGGGGATGTCTATCCGTTTGGCAACGCAACTCTCCAGGGTGAGAGCTCAACCATTGCCAACCAGCACAGCCCGATTGTGGGGATCGCCACAGATTCGACCACCGGTGGCTACTGGGAGACAGCAGCTAATGGTGGCGTCTTCGCATACGGTGCGCCGTTTGATGGATCGATGGGGGACAGCACCCTGAGCAAGCCGATCGTCGGCATATCGGGCTCAGGCTCGAACTACGAGCTCGCCGGCGGTGACGGCGGCATCTTCGCCTACGGTCAACCTTTCGATGGATCGATGGCTGGTCACACGTTGGCTGCACCGGTCGTCGGTGCGGCGATCGCAGGCTGAGCCTCAGGCAAGATCCTTGTAATACACGGTTGTGCTGACGAAGTCACCGGTGGGTCCGAGCGCGTAGCGGGGGATCACGCCTACTTTCTGCCAGCCCAGCCTTTCATAGAGGCGTTCAGCGTCAGCGCTCGCGGTGTCGAGGACCAACAAGGTCTTCCCGGCACCCCGAGCGTAGTTTTCGGCCTGGCGCATCAGAACCTCGCCCACGCCTCGACGCCGCGCTGATCGGGTCACCAACATTTTGGTGATCTCGCCCCGGTGCGGCTGATTCTCTGGCATAGCCAGGACCACTTGAACCGTCCCGATGACGCGATCACCGTCGTCGTGGTCCTCCGCGACCAAAAGGATCCGTTCACCGCGCCGACAGGCTTGGAGCGCGTGTTCGAAATGGGATTTCGCTTCCTCTGGCCGTACCGGCGACATGAAGCCGACCGATGCGCCGCCTTCCACGCAGTCCATGACCACCTGGGCAAGGGGTCCCGACAGTTCCTCGTCCGCATGGACCCGGCGGACGACGACTCCGGAGGTCACGATGTCCTCTTCGTTCTGAGTGGATTAGTGACGATCACCACCGCGTACCGAGCCTTCTTCGCAGACGGGTTCTTGAAGGTGATGGGTTGATTGATGACCATGCTCAGGCAGTCGCCCTGCTCGAGCGAATACGTATCGCTCCGAAGCGTCACTTCGATCGCTCCGGACAGCACCCAGACCTGCTGATGTATCACTACGTCGCGATCCGCGGTCTCGTAAGAAATGGTCGCCCCGGGTGGGAACTCAACCTCGACGATCTGGATCGGCGACTCTCTACCTGCGGGCGAGACGTTTCGGCGGACGTAACCGGATTGGGGATCCCGCCAACTTGATTGTTCAGAACGCCGCGAAACCGGGCTGGGGCCAGACGTGGCAGGCGGATCGAAAAGAGAAGCCAAGGAAACATCGAGTCCAGTGGCGAGTCTTTCGAGGACGACCGCGGTGGGGCTTGTCTCGGAACGCTCGATCATCGAGATCGCCGACCTGCTCACACCGCTGCGCGAAGCGAGGACGTCGAGGCTATAACCGCGCTCGGCTCTGAGGCTGCGCACGCGCTCGGCGATCCGGTCGCTCAGATCGGTGTTCGTGATGCTGGACATAGTTGTCTAGGATAACAGAATGCTAGAGCTGCTGCCTCAGGGCACGATGCAGGCCACCTGGATCTTGGCGGTCCGCGATGCCCGCACAACCACACCGGCGCTCCCGCATTCATCGCCTGGCGACACCACTCCACCGGACACGTGATGGATATCGGGAGTCCAACCGGACAGCACATAGCGCCCTGGACGGATGCTGAGTACGAACCGGCCGTTCGAGCCGACGGTAACCGAACGCCTCCACAGGCCCTGGGAGACCGTGATGACACCACTGATCGGACGATGCGGGTTCGCGTCAGCCGGGCTGTAGGCCCCGCCGAGCATCTCGTAGACACCTCGGACGATTCCAACTTGAGCGGCGGGAATGTCATGGATGTGGCGAGGCGGAGCAGCCTGAGCGGCCGCAGCTGTAATTCCGAAGGCGAGCCCGGCTACAGCGATCAACACGACTGCTCCCGTCGAGACCCATTGGGATCGACTCGTATGGCGAGCTCTTCGCATGGTCCATTGACCGACGGGACCACCAGAAGGTTGTCCTTCCCTGAACGAGAGAGTGAGGTCCAGATGCGAGGGGCCTGCAATAGAGTTTCATGTGCATCAACTCCCCAGTAAGTATCCTTTGAGACGTGACCCGTAGTACCCGAACGAAATCTGCCGGTTCCGATCGGGTGGAAGGCGTGCTCGATCTTCTGCGGGCACAAGGCGGACGGATCACCACGACGAGGCGTCTGCTCCTCGGACGGCTCTTCGAGGACCCGAAACACCGCACCGCCGAGGAGCTCGCAGAAGAGGTCCAATCCCTGGCGCCCGACGTTCACCTTTCGACGATCTACCGGAACCTCGACGAGCTCGAAAAGCTGGGGGTCGTAGTTCACTCGCACCTCGGTCACGGCCCGGCGACGTACCACCTTGCGAGCGAGACACACGGCCATTTCGTGTGTGAGGAATGCGGCAACATGATCGAAGCACCGGCGGATCTGTTCGCATCTCTCGCCAAGGCGGCCAGAACCCAGTACGGCTTTTCGATCGACCCGAGGCATTTTGCAGTTCTCGGAGTGTGCGCACGCTGCTCAGAACGTTCCACCAGCTGATCGCACTACGCTGCGCCACGAACCAAGGCAGATAGCGGGATTGTTCAGCCCGCCCGGAATGATGTGGACGAGGTCGATGGGATCACGACTGGCGACCGATGAGGAAGTCGAAACTTGGCGCAATGACGGTTGGGTCCTGATCGAGGGATTGATCTCGACCGACGAGATCGATGCCACCGTTGACGATCTCAAGAAGATGTTCCCTACCAACGAGGACTACCAAGCCGACCCTGAAGGCGTGACCGCTAAATGGAAAGGCCACCCGTTGAAGGTCGAAGACGCCTTCGTGTGGCCTGAAGACGGTCCGGGCTTCAGACCCGAGCAGCAGAACTGGTCGACCAAATTTCCGTTTCCGGGTAAGGGCGCACTGAACCGTCTCTGCGTGCACCCCTCCCTGATCGATTTCGCAGAGCGTGCGCTCGACACCCACGACGTGCGGCTGTACCAGATCCACGCGACGACCAAGTACGAGGGTGAGACCAACTACGAGCAGCCGATGCACACGGACCGTAACCACTCGTGGCTCCCGCCGAGCCGCAAGGCCCCGTGGTGGAACCTCGAAGGTTTCCTCTACATGACCGACGTGACCGGAGGCGAAAACCCGACCCGGCTCGTATCAGTTCGCGATACGCAGAGGATCTCCCCGGAGTTTCCGGTCGTGATGCCGAGCTACGCACCGGACTTCTATGAAGCAGAGCGTCCTGCCATCGGGGTCCGCGGGTCATATCTCGCATACCGCTCCGACGTTTTCCACCGCGGTGCCGCGTTCGGTAGCAGAGGAACCAGCCGAACGACGCTCGCTCTCGCCTTTCGCCACTGGGAGCACAGGTGGATCGGTTACGACGAGTCCCAGTCCCAGGCAACCGGAAGGGAATGGATCCGTTTCGTCGAAAGATCGACGCCACGTGAGCTGGAGCTGTTCGGCTTCCCAGTTCCCGGTCACCAGATCTGGGACGAGCAGCTCATAGACGACACCCAGATGCGCTACCCGAAGCTGGACCTCGATCCGTGGAGAAAGGCGCTCTCAGGGGGTTGATCCAACTTGGCGCCTGAGCTCTCTTCGGTCACGGCGATTCTCGAAATGGCAGGATGCGTCGCAGCTCGCGAGGAGGCGGTCGAGCTTATACGTGCTGCGGGCGGTGATGAAGCCTTGCTGGACAGCCTGCTCGCGCGTAGGACGCACGGAGAACCGATCGCCTGGATCGTCGGTTCGGCAACCTTCTGCGACGTCGAGTTGCAGATCTCACCTGGTGTATACGTCCCGAGATGGCAGACGGAGCCTCTGGCGCGGAGGGCGGCATCGATGTTGTCTGACTCCGGTATCGCCGTCGACCTTTGCACCGGTTCCGGGGCAATAGCCGCAGTCATGGGGCGGGCAGTTCCGACTGCCCGGGTGCTCGCGACCGACATCGATGCTGCGGCGGTCCGCGACGCGTTGGCGAACGGTGTCGAAGCTCTCGTTGGATTTTTGGACGAGCCGCTTCCGCCGGCCCTCGAGTCGCGTGTGGACGTCATGACCGCCGTCGTGCCCTATGTCCCTACCAATTCGCTAAGGCTCCTGCCGCGTGACGTTCAGGAATTCGAGCCCAGGGTCGCCCTCGATGGTGGTCCCGACGGGACCGACATGCTCGTCCAGGTGGTGACGCGCGCACCGCGCTGGCTTAGGCCCTCGGGTTGGTTGCTTCTCGAGCTCGGCGGTGATCAGGCGGAGAAGATAGGAGCGGTTCTCCGGTCGAACGGTTTCTCTGAAGCGGAGGTGATGACAGACGTTGACGGTGATCTGAGAGGAGTCGTCGCCCGGATGTCAGGATGATCAAATGACAGACGCAGCCGAACTTTTTCGTGAAGCCGCTTCGGCGGCGATAGAGGACTATCTGAGGCTCGAACCCGAGAGCGCCACCAATCTCGGGGACCACCGTTACGACGATCGCCTGGATGACAGGAGCGCGGACGGCCTGAGCCGGATCTCATCTGCTTACAAGGAGCACAAAAGCACGATCTCGCAGATCGATCCGGGGTCGCTCGATGCTGCCGATCAGGTCGATCGCGAGATGCTTCTCGGGGCGCTGGAGATGAAGATCTTCGCCATCGATGAGCTTCGCGAGTTCGAGTGGAACCCGCTGTTTTACAACGCTGGCGACTCTCTTTTCCCACTCGTGGCAAGACAGACGGTGCCGGTGCCGGACAGATTGCGGTCGATTGCGGCGCGCCTCGAGCAGATACCTTCCGTGGTCGAGCTCGCACGCGATCAGCTGCAGAACGCGCCAAAGGTGCATCTCGAAACCGCTGTCGCGCAGAATTCCGGAACCCTGCTTCTTGTCGGAGAGGAAGTGAACAGGGTGCTCCAGTCGGATCTTTCACTCGCCGCCACGGTCACCCCGGCGCAACAGGCTGCCCGCCGGGCGTTGGAGGAATACGGAAGGTTTCTCGAAGAGAAGCTGGCGGCCTCCGACTCTGCCGCAGACGGAGGCGACAACTTCCGGATCGGTCGCGATCGCTTCGACCGCAAGCTGAACTTAAGCCTCAACTCCGATATCCCCGCCGGCGGCGTCCTGAGACGCGCTGAGGACCACCTGGATCAGATCACGGTGGAGATGGAAGAGGCATGCCGTAGGTACCTCGAATCGATCGGGTCCGCGAATGGGCTGACAGGAGCGGAGGCGATCCGCCGAGCGCTGGATGTAGTTGCCGAATCCCACCCGGACAACGACACCGTCGTGGATCTCGCTACGAGCTCGCTTGAAGAGGCGACCTCGAAGGTGCGCGAGACCGGCATCGCCACAATCCCCGACGACGCCATGTCGGTGCACGTCATGCCCGAGTTCAGGCGGGGTGTCGCGGTCGCATACTGTGATCCTCCAGGCCCTTTGGAATCGGGAGGAGAGACGTTCCTGGCGGTTGCGCCTACGCCCGAGACGTGGCCGCGCGAACAGGCCGATTCTTTCTATCGCGAGTACAACTCAGCCATGGTCACGAACCTGATCGTTCACGAGGCCATGCCCGGCCATGGGCTGCAGTTGGCCGTTGCGCGCAGGTACATCGGGTCGACCCCGGTTCGCCGGGTCTTTTGGAGCGGCAGTTTCGTGGAGGGATGGGCCGTCCACGCGGAGCGTCTCATGGCGGGGGCCGGATTGGGCGGATTGGCAGTTCGCATCTCGCAACTGAAGATGCAGTTGCGCATGACTATCAACGCCATTCTCGACGCCGGCGTTCACGCGCAGGACATGACCGAAGAACAGGCTCTCGAATTGATGATGGGACGTGGATTCCAGGAAATGGGCGAGGCCTCAGGGAAGTGGCGCCGCGCATGTCTCACCTCGGCGCAGCTCTCCACATATTTCGTCGGCTATACGGAGCTCGATGATCTGTTCGAGCGGTTGGGTACGAGGTCCAACTACGACTTCGCGCTGGCGCACGGCTCGCCGCCCCCGAGGCTGCTGGCGAAACTGATTAAGAGTTGATTCGGGTTAGGACTCGATCCTCGACATGTCTGCGTAACGATCGCCGGCAGCAGGTTCGAGCCCGTTCAACTGCTCGAGCTGGTGCTCGGTGAGGATCAGGTTTGCGGCAGCCACGTTCTCTTGCAGGCGCGAGACGCGTTTGGTGCCCGGTATCGGGACCACGTCGTCTCCCTGAGCGAGCAACCACGCCAGCGCCACCTGGGCGGGCGTCGCTCCCGCTTCATTAGCGATGGCTCCGACGGCGTCGACGATCTTGAGGTTGGACGCGAGGTTGCCCTCTTCGAATCGCGGGTTGTTCTTGCGGAAGTCGCTGTCTTCGATCTGATCGTTGGACCGGTACTCCCCGGTCAGGAAACCCCTCCCGAGTGGCGAGTAGGCCACGAACCCGACTCCGAGCTCTCTGGTTGTGGCCAGGATCCCGGCTTCCGGATCGCGTGTCCACAGCGAGTATTCGGTCTGAAGCGCAGTGATCGGGTGCACTGCGTGAGCTCGGCGGATGGTCGCAGGTGACGCTTCAGAGAGCCCGATGTGGCGCACCTTTCCCTCCTCGATCAGTTCCGACAGCGTGCCGATGACCTCTTCGATGGGCACGTCCCGGTCGACCCGGTGCTGGTAGTAGAGATCGATGTGGCCGATCCCCAGGCGCTTCAGGGAGCCTTCTACCGCTATGCGGATGCTCGACGGAGAGCTGTCGACACCCTGATTGCCTCCGTTCTTGTGCGAAACCAAGCCGAACTTAGTCGCTATCACCAGGTCGTCGCGATGGCCGGCGATCGCCTTACCGACCAGCTCTTCGTTGGTGTACGGCCCGTATACCTCCGCGGTGTCGAAAAATGTCACGCCCAGATCGATGGCGCGATGGATCGTGCGGATCGACTCGTCGTCGTCTGATCCCGCACCGGAGTAGAACGCGGACATCCCCATCGTTCCGAGGCCCAGCCTCGAGACTTCGAGACCTCCGAGCGAGACCTGCTTCATCGCCATGCTCCTTAGCTCTGATCCGAGTACGAACGTGTCTTTGATCGCACCTTATGGCGTTGATTCGACCGCCACCGCCTCCCGCAGCAGGACCCGCTCGGTCACACCCTTCAGGCGCTTTGCCCGCAACTTTTTGAACTCCACTCCCGGGATGTCGCCGGCAGCTTCCGCGGTCTCAGCTGTCATCACGACCTGGCCACCTTTAGCCGTCTCTGTGATCCTGGCAGCCACGTTCACGACATGGCCGACCACGTCGCCGCGACTCACCACCACCTCGCCGATGTGAAGTCCCGCCCGCATCCGAAGTGGTGCGGGTGAGGTGGCGAGCAATTCGAGCGAAGCCCTGACGGCTGAATCGGCGTCGCTGAAGGTGCAGAGCATCCCGTCGCCGAGGTGCTTCACCAAACGGCCTCGCCATCCACGGACCACCGGCCCCGCGACACGCTGCTGGCGATCGACTACCTCGACCGCGGCAGCGTCTCCGTTGGTGTCGGTGAAGTGCGTGAAACCCTCCAGATCGGTGAATAGCACGGTCATGACCCTGCTCTCCCCGGACTCGGGCGAGCGATGGGACGACAGGAGTTGGACGGCAGAGAGCCCGACGGTGGAAAGAAGGGAGGGCTTTCGCTCGACCGAGCGGGTGAGGAACTGCTCCAATATCTCGGTGGGCTTGCTGCTCGAGATCGGGTGGTTGACCGGATCATCGAGCCAGCGCCTGTCTATCAGCCCGATCTCCAAGGCGGTGGCGGCTTCTTCGGGGTCACTCCTGATGACCTGCGCCGCCTTGCGGGCGAGCAACCGGCGGAGCGCATCGAGCCCGATGGGGCGCTCCTCGGCCGCGGGCCTCGAGCCTTGTGCCGGCTGGATGTCCTCGGTCACCGCCCGACCATAGACTGCACTTCGGACGATTGAAAAAGGCAGGTGCGTGAAGATGGCACCAAGCTTGCGGGATCTCATACGACGTGGGTCCGAACGCGCCGTCGCCCACCGGTCCGCCATCGCGAACGTGTTCGGTATCTGCGCCCCGGTGGTCCTCGCGGCCTGCCTGGTCCCCGCCAGATCGAGCTTCGCCCCGAGCGCCGCCGCGTTGATCTTCGTGGCACTGATTGCTGGCGCGGCCATTGCCGGGACGCGGAGCGCGGGAGCGCTCGCCTCCATATCGTCCGGCATGTGGTTCGATTTCTTCCTCACCCGGCCGTATGAGCGCTTCGCAATTAGTCAACGAGCTGATCTCGAGACCACCGTCTCTCTTTTCGTCGTCGGTTTGATCGTGACGGAGCTCGCGGCCAGGGGCCGACATCACCGGATAGCGGCGGTCGAGGGGTCCGACTACGTCTCGTTGATCCACGAGTTGAGCGAGATGGTGTCGATAGGCGTACCTGCGCACCAAGTGGTCGAGCGCGCGACGGACGAGCTGAACGGCCTGCTCCATCTGAAGCGGTGCACCTTCGAGTCAGGAGCACCGTCGGCGCACAGGACGACGGTGATGTCGGATGGTGAGGTTGTGCATGGCGGATTCCTCTGGGGGATCTCGACGATGGGCTTGCCAGGGGCGGACCTCGACCTTCCGGTGCACTTCGGAGGAAGGGTGATCGGCAGGTTCGTCCTCGTCCCGACACCAGGTTGGCCGGTGCCGATGGAGAGGATGATCGTCGCCGTTGCTGTCGCCGGTCAGGTGGGCGCTGCCCTCGCCACCCGGGCACGCATCGCCTGACTTGCGCGTAGCCTGACCACTCATGCCTACTGAACATTCCGAGGAACGAGCGACGGCATTTTCCCACTTGGAGACCGAAGAGAAGCAGCGCCGCTCGGGCAGCTTCGGTGATGTCGCCGGCCACTACGAGCGCTACCGGCCAGGGCCACCCGTGGCGGCACTCGATTGGTTCTTGCCCGACCACGTCGCGACGGTGGTCGACCTTGGTGCGGGGACAGGTGCGTTGACCCGCCTTTTGCTGGATCGTGCCGACGAGGTCATCGCGGTCGAGCCGGACGATCGGATGCGCGATGTTCTGATCGAACAGGTACCAGGCGCCATGGCGGTGAAGGGGAGGGGCGAGTCGATGCCTTTACCTGACAACTTTGCAGATGCCGTTCTTGCCTCGGCATCGTGGCATTGGATGGACGTGAAACCTGCTCTTCGTGAGGTGGGGCGGATCCTGGTCCCCGGCGGTGTGCTCGGGGCCATATGGTCCGGGCCCGATCCGGAGGGCGCCTTCCTCGTTCAGTCGCAGCAGTTGCTGATGGAGTCGAGCAGCGGCGGGAGTGGGAGTGCTCTCGCTTCGGTGGCCCTGAACGACACCAACCGGATGCCTTCGATCCTCGAGATTCCCGACGGTGTCCCCTTTGACCAACCCGAGGTCGAGGTCTTCAAATGGGAGATGCCGCTGACCGCTGACGAGATCGTCGGCATGTTGGGCACGATGAGCTCGTTCATACTCCTCGACGACGAGACACGCCAAGCCGCGTTCTCAGAGGCGCGGCGGCTACTCAGGGATCTGCTCGGTATCGAGGGCGACGCGACCGTCAATTTGGAGTTCCGGGCGGAGGCGTACAAGTCGATCTACCGCGGTTAGACATTCTCTCCAAATTGGTTTTCCGCTAATTGGTTAATCGCGCTTCCGCCATTCGTCTCATCCCTTCACGCCAAGGCACTTCGGTACGACCGAGCACCGCGTGCATCTTCGTGACGTCAGGCCATAACGGCCACGGCGCCCGTTCGTCGTAGCGGAATCTGACTTCTCTGCCGACCAGCTCGCCCAAGTATGTGCAGTAATCCTCGGCGCTGACGGTCTCGCTTCCAGCCCAGTTGACCACTAGTCCCGGCACCGTCGCGACCTCAAGCGCTCTTGTTCCGAGGCGCACGTAATCGTCTTCAAAGATCGGGTTGTAGTTGTTCGGCTTGTCCGGATGCAGTACCACATCCTTGCCCGCACGTATCCGGTCGAGGCGGTCAGCAGGAGCACCGCCCATCGGCCCATAGGTCGAGAAGATGCGGATGATCGTGAGTGGAACTCCGAAGTGTTCTGCGAAATTCTGAGCAACGGCTTCTGCCGCGATCTTCGACAGACTGTAGATACCGAGATGAACCCCTGGAGGATCGTCCTCTTTGAGCGGTCTCCGGCCCTGGTACGCGTAGGTCGATCCTGACGAGCAGAAGACGAACCCCCTGACAGTGCTGCAGGCGGCGATGAGGCGGCCGGTCGTGCGGACATTTACGTCGAACGTCTTCTGCCAATCGAAGTCTGTGTCTCGTCCCAAACGGGCGGCCGCATGGAATACATGCGTCAGGCCTTCCGGCAGCGAGTTCGGGTCGATCGCTGCGATGTCGCAGACGATTGGCGTTATGCCCGCTTCTCTCAGACGCGGTTCATCTCGAGGGTTGCTGCAGCGCGCGAGCCCGTAAACCCGGTGCCCGTCGCGTGCCAGTGAACGTGCAATTGGGAAGCCGATCCGCCCTGTCGCTCCCGTGACGAGGACGCTCCACTGCCCGGACAATCCCATATTTGTCGCCGAACGCTATCGTTCGGCAATGAGCGACGCTACCCAGGAAAGACTCGATGCTGCTTGGAAAACATGGATCGACTCCCAGCAGGCTGCGATCGAGACGGTGCGCACCGCAACGGGCGTCCCGAGGACCGAAGCCGACTGGGCGGAGGGATACAGATGGGTCACCCGACTCACCTCCCTTGCCCAGGAGTGGTTCATCGAAAAGTCCGACGCCTTGCACCCTCAGCTCTTCCAATCTCAGAGCGAGTACAGAAAGCTCCTCGTAGACAACCCCGACGTCCGGTACGCGTTCAGTGCCCTCGACGAAACGATGAGCTACCGCCTGACCGGTACCAGGGGCAAGGCCGCATACATCGGATTCACCTTCGGGACCCCAGTTGGGAAAGGTCCGGTTGGCGGAAGGACCGGGACGACCTTTCAGTGCCATATCGACGAGTTCGAGCTCGGACCGAATGGCGAGGTCGACATCTTCATCGCGCCGGAGGAGAAGATGCCCGATCCGAGGCCCGAGAATTCTATCGTTCTGCAGCCGGGCACGGGACAGGTCGCGGTGCGCGAGACCTTCTTCGACCGGTGGAACGACGAAGTATCGGATCTGAAGATCGAGCTCGCAGAACCTGCGGCGCCCCCGATACTCGGCGCCGAGGAGCTCGCTCAGAAGCTCGAGTTCGCCGGCATCTTCGTGCAATTCGTCACCGCGACCGCCATGAACATGTGGGCCGACACCGCGCACAACACCAATACGTTCGGCGGCACTGCAGGTTCGCATCACGTCGACTCTCAGGAGGACGAGGTCCGCTCGCACAGCAACCCCGAGATGACCTACCACGGTGGCCGGTGGTCTCTGGCTGACGGGGAGGCGCTGGTCGTGACGGTTCACAATCCGGCCAACGAGTTCCTCTACTGGGGACTCACCACGACAACCGCCTGGATGGAGAGCCTCGACTACAGGTATACGACAACCAACCTCAACAACCACACCGCAGAGCGTTCAGAAGACGGCGACTGGCGCCTGGTCATCTCTCCCGCCGATCCGGGAGTCCCCAATTGGCTCGACACCGGTGGCCGTCGTGAGGGTTACATGATCGTCAGGTGGGTGCTCGCCGACAACCCTCCTCACCCTACCTGCGACCTGGTGAAGATCGACAGCCCGAAGTCCTGACCTCAGGCTTCCGAAGGCACCCCGAACCGCTCCTGGTAGTCCGAGACGATCGCTCGGTGCTCTTTCAGGTCGAGGCCGGTGTCCTCGAAGCGGTAACGGTGTTCGTTGCCGCCACGGTGCAGGTGGCGGGCATCGACGTAAGCCTGCATATTCGATGAGGTTTCCTCGGTCATTTCGATGTCCCACGTGGCATAGAGCTTCGAGATCGTCCCGAGCGGGTCCTTCGTCAGGCCGGAGTACAAGACGTCCGAGATCTGATCCGCAGGCAGGGTTCTCGAGTCGCGTTCTTTGGTGACCTCGTTCATCTGATGCTCGAGCCCCATGCACAAGAACTCGATCAGCTCGGTGTGGGCGACCCGGTTTGAATGCATCCAATGGAGCGTGGCCATCGTGTCTGCGAGCGATCCCACGACGCGCAGCGGGTCACGGTGGGTGATGACCACCCGCGCGTCGGGATACGTTTCGAAGACCAGATCCAGAGCAGACAGGTGCGAAGGAGCTTTCACCACCCAGCGCTCGGTTTCGGTAGCCCACTGGAGCGTCTTCAGCATCCTGCGATGCCACTCGTAGATAGGCGTCTGGTCGATGCTGCTCTTCCAGATCGTGTAGCTCGGAACGTTGTAGGAGCCCGTGAACATGTCCGTGGAGAACTGGTGGGCGAATGCGAATATGCATTCGGTCGGCAGGTGGCCGCCGTTTTCATGCATCGAAGTGAAGGCAGGAACCATCTCGTCCATCAGAGTGATCTCTGAATGCATCGTGTCGATCCAGTACTGAGCGTTCGTCTGACCCTTGGAGACGTCTGCGGCTCCGGGGACCGTGTGAACCAACTCCCACAGAAGCGGCGGTCGGTTCGCCTCATCGCACGCGAGTAGCTCGTGAAGCAGGGTTGTCCCCGATCTGCCTAGACCCGTCACCACGATCGGACCTCTCACCACCTCCTCGTCGATCGCGGGTTCCTTTTTCCACAGGTCGATCAGCCGGAGCCGGTTCTGAAGTATCAGCTGCAGCTCACCGCGTGTCCGTATACGTCCGGGCAGATGCAACTCGGCCTCATCTTCGATGGCAGCGCAGAGGCGGTCCATGGGATCACGGAACCACGCGTCGCCCACATCATCGAGCCCTGTCGCAGACACCGCACCTTCGAGCAGGTCGGCCGGATCGAGCGAGACCATCGATCTGCCGTCATCGCCGAGTCCCCGTCCAAGAGCGACCAACTTCTCGACCCACGGTCCGCGATCAGGAGGAATCCACGCCATGGGCGGTCAGGGTAGAGCACACCGTACCGGGCGCGCTGTTCCCCGAATCAGAGGGGCTTGTGTGCCATGAGTGAGTAGAGAACCGGAAGTCCATCACGAGGCGCCCGGTACCTGCCGTCTGGACCCCTCACCAACCATGGCCTCATCTGCTCGTGGACGTCGGGGTGCTCGTGGAGGAAGTCGACGACCAGTCCGGCTTCGACGAGTGCGCTCACCACATCCCCGATCGGGTGTCTCCACTGGTAGGAGCGATTGGAGACCAGGGCTCCCGGCTCTGCGTAGGTTCCGTCGAGCTTCCACTCGTCCGGCTCCTCGTTGTAGAAGTACGGGCCATCGAGGTCCAGATGCTTGCTGTCCGCGAACGGCTCGATAACCGGATGGAACTCAAC